>JALGUI010000343.1 GCA_029820915.1 Candidatus Zipacnadia bacterium
GTCGGGTCGCCCTCGTGGATGGCGTTGTAGACGTTGATGATCGCCTTGGCCTCGCCCTCGGCGACGGCGATCTCGCGGAACTTCTCGGCGTCCGCGACCTCGCGGATGGCCTGCGCCTTACCCTCGGCCGCCAGGATGGCGGCCTGGCGCTGCCCCTCGGCCTGCAGGATCGCGGACTGCCGCACGCCCTCGGACTCGAGGATGGCCGCGCGCTTGTCGCGCTCCGCCTTCATCTGCCGGCTCATCGCCTCAACGATGTCACGGGGCGGGTCGATGCGCTGCAGTTCCACGCGCGTCACGCGCGCGCCCCACTTGTCGGTGGCGTCGTCGAGGATAGCGCGAAGCTGCGCGTTGATCGTCTCGCGCGAGGTCAGGGTCTCGTCCAACTCCATGTCACCGATGACGTTGCGCAGGTTCGTCTGGGCCAGCTTCATCACGGCCAGTCGGAAGTCCATGACGTTGTAGGTCCGGCGGAAGGGGTCGGTGATCTCGAAGTAGATGACGGCGTCCACGGTCACCACGGCGTTGTCCTCCGTGATGACCTCCTGGGGCGTGACGTCCAGAACCGTCTCGCGCATGTCCACCTTCTCGATCGTCTGCACGAACGGGAAGATGAGCGTGAGTCCCGGGTCGGCGGTGTACGAGTACTTCCCCAGGGTCGCCACGACTCCCCGCTCGTACTGGCGAACCACGAAGATCGCCTGGCTGAGCAGTATCACAGCCAACAGGCCAAAGATGATCCCGACTGCAACTCCCATCTCGTCGCCCTCCTCGCGGAGACCGCAAGCGGTCTCAGGTGGTTCGGATGTCACTCTCCGGAAGCGGACTGATACATCGGGTCCTCCGCCCAGCCGGTCACGATCAAGGTCGCGCCCTCGATCCCCAGGACGCACACTCTGCCGCCGGACTCTATGCGCTCATCGGCTCGCGCGCGCCACTCCTCCGAGCCGATGCGCACCCGGCCGGTGTTCTGCACCGAGTCGATGGTCTCCAGAACGATGCCCTCCTTGCCGATCATCGCGTCCACGTTGGACGGGACGACCTTCTGCTCCCGGAAGCGCCGCGCGAGCGGTCGGCCCAGGTAGAGCAGGATCGCCGTGCTGACCGCGAACGCAGCCCACGGCGCCCATGACGGCCCCGGGGATAGCCACGAGACGAGAGCGGCCACGAAGCAGCCGCCCCCCACCCAGAGCATGAACAGGGTCCCCGACAGCAGGTCGATGATCAACGCGATTACGCCCACGATGATCCAGATGCCATACGTCTCCATGCCACTACCTCCCGACTGCCGTGAGGATGCGAGCATCCTTGAGGACGCGAGCGTCCTCCGTGCGTCCGATGGTCCGCAGCGCCGGATCGAGCCTGCCGACGAAGCTCAGCGCGTACGCCTGGAAGAAGACGCTGATGGGCAGCAGCAGGCACTGCAGCACATAGCCATAGACGAGGCCGCCGACGACCAGCGACAGGGCGGCGGGCCCGCCCAGGTAGATGAGCATCGCGCTGGCCTGCTCCCCGGCCCCGACGATCACCGCGACGATGGCCCCGAAGCAGACGCCGGGCACGAGCAGCAGCACCAGCGACAGCAGGACGACTATCCCGCCGCCGATGGCGGCGCCAATTGCCAGGACCACCTTGAGCAGGTAGAACAGCACGACGTTCCAGAACTGGCCGCGCCAGGCGCGGGCCACGTGCCGCCAGCCCTCCCACACGCCACAGCGCCCGGCGTACATGGCGGGCACCAGGAAGTCCTCCGTCAGCGCCTGCACGAGCGCCATCACCATGGCGATGCAGAGGATCGCCACGACCAGCGCCACGATCCCGCCGACGCCGAGTACCGCGGGCAGTGCCTTGCCGCTGGCGATCAGCGCCCCGCTCGCGAACAGGGGCGCCAGCACCAGCAGCACGAGGCCCAGGGTCACGATGCCCAACGCCAAGTGCCATAGGAGCAGCGACAGGCCCCGGCCGGTGTGGCGCCCCCACGAGGCGCGAATCGATGGCTCGCGCGCCGCGGCGACCGACTCCACGAAGATGAAGCGGAACACGCTACGCACGTAAAGGATCACGAAGAACAGGACGATCCAGATGACCAGCAGGCCGATGGCGAGCACCAGCAGGTTCGCGATGTTGTCGCTCAGCCAGCCGAGAGCGTCGCGGACCGCCCCGATGACCTCCGGGCCGATTTCCCCGGGGCTGCCGCCGTCGCCGGACGGGAAGCTCGCGGGCTGCGAGTAGCCGCCGCCCCCACCCCCGCGCGCGACCGACGCGCCGAGCATGGCGATCAGGCCAAGCTTGAGCCACCGGCCCGCGTCGAAGCGGGCAAGCAGCAGCCCCCTGGTGCGGTTCCAGGCGTCGCTAATGCTGTCTGTGACGATATCGCTGTTCATATCACCGATGGCGGAGCCGCACGTCTGGTGAGAGATTAGGCGTGATGTCCCGCGAATCCTGCTTTCTTCGCGGGGAGTCGCCGCATCTTGACATCGGGGGACGGGGGCGGTATCCTGCGGGACGCTCGTGCAGATCCGCGGAGGAGGCCCGTACACGATGCTTCAGGCCAGCGACCTCAAGGGTATTGTACCCCCCACGACGACGCCGCTAACGGAGACCGAGGAGCTCGATCGCGAGGCTGTTGGCCGCCTCATGGACTGGTTCGTGGACGGGGGCGTCACGGGGGTCTTCGCCCTGGGCTCGTCCGGCGAGGCGCCGAGCATGACGCGCGAGATGCGCTCGGATCTGGTGGACGCCTGCGCCGACGCGCTGGGCGGACGCCTCCCACTGCTGGCGGGCGTGTCGTCGCCGTCGTTCCGCGAGAGTGTGCTGCAGGCCGCGCAGGTCGCCGAACTCGGCGCGGACGCCATCGTCGCCACCTGCCCGTACTACTTCTTCTACGGACAGGAGCAGCTCTACGAGTACTTCACCGCGCTGGCCGACGCCAGCGCCCTGCCGCTGGTCATCTACGACATCCCGGCGCGCAGCGACAACGAACTTGCGCCCGAGACGGTGCTCCGACTCGCCGAGCACGAGCGCATCGTGGGGCTCAAGGACTCGACGGGCAACATCGAGCGCGGCATCGACCTGGTCAACGCGCTGCAGGGCAATGACGGCTTCGTGATGATGCAGGGCTCCGAGCGGCTGCTGGGCCCCGCGCTGCTGATGGGCTACGAGGGCGCGGTGATGGGCATCGCCAACGCCTGCCCGCGCCTGTGCGTGGCCATCCACGAGGCCGCGACCGCCGGCGACCTGCGGCGCACCCGCGAGCTGCAGGAGCTGCTGAACGACGTCTTCCCCTACTTCTTCGCCGCCGAGCCCGGCGCCGCGAATGTGGGGAGCATCGTCGGCGCGATGAAGACCGCCCAGGAGCTGCAGGGGCTGTGCAGCCGCCGGACCTTCTTCCCCGCGCGCCCCATCAGCGACGAGGACGTGCAGCGCATCAAGGCCTACCTGGACCCGCTGGAGGAGGCAGGCTGGATCGAGTACGCGTGAGGACCGCGTGCCTTGGGGAGCGCAGGAGCGGCCCGGGCTTGCGCCCGGGCCGCGCCACGTAGTATGCCGGGCATGTCCGACAGCCTGGAGGTGAAAGTCCTCTACCCAGCCTGATGGAGGCGAAGGGTTAGTGAAGCGCAAGGGCGTCATCGCGAGGTGGCGTCTGAAGGA
>JALGUI010000344.1 GCA_029820915.1 Candidatus Zipacnadia bacterium
CGGGGTGTGGGGCACGGGAGGCGAGTGGAGCACCCGGGCCGCCGAGATGATGTGCGAGCACCACGGCGCGAAGTTCGGCGTCGCCCTCAGCAGCGGAACCACGGCGCTCGACGTCGCCCTGCGCTCGGTGGGGGTGAAGGTGGGGACGGAGGTTATCGTGCCGCCCTACAGCTTCATCGCGACCGCCAGCTCGGTCGTCTCGGTGGGGGCGGTCCCGATCTTCGTGGACATCGACCCGGACACCTTCAACCTCGACCCGACGAGGATCGAGGACGCCATCACCGAGCGCACCAGCGCGATCATCGCCGTGCACATCGGCGGCTCGCCGGCGGCGATGGACGAGATCATGGTGATCGCGAAGAGGCACGGGCTGGCCGTCGTCGAGGACTGCGCCCAGGCGCACGGCGCGATCTACCGGGGCCGCAGGATCGGGGCCATCGGCGACGCCGGGGCGTTCTCGTTCCAGTCGAGCAAGAACGTCACCGCCGGCGAGGGCGGGATGGTGCTGACCAACGACCCGGACGTGTACAGCCGCTCGTGGTCGATCCACAACTGCGGGCGGGTGCCCGAGGGCGGCTGGTACGACCACCGGGTGATGGGCTTCAACTACCGGATGACGCAGTTCCAGGGGGCGCTGATCTGCCGGTGCATGGAGATGCTGCCGGAGCAGTTCGAGCTGCGGGCGCGCAACGGCGACCACCTGCGCGGGCGGCTCGACGACATTGAGGGCGTCTCGCTCCAGGAGCTGACCCACCCCGACAACGTGTCGGCCTTCCACCTGTACATCTTCAGGTACGACGCCGAGGCCTTCGATGGCCTGCCGCGGGACCGCTTCCTCGCGGCGCTGTCGGCGGAGGGCATCCCGGGCTCGCGCGGCTATAACCCGCTGTACCGCGAGGGCATGTTCGCCAACAACGTGCACATGGACCAGTTCCCCTTCGCGAAGCCCTGGTACCACGGCGACGTGGACTACAACGCGGTCTCCTGCCCGGCCTGCGAGGACATCTGCGACAGCAGCGGCTTCTGGATGTCCCAGCGCACCGGCCTGGCGGACGAGCAGGCGATGGACGACATCGTGGACGCCATGCTCAAGATCCGCGACAACCTGGGGGAATTGAGGGAGCCTTGATCGCCGCGCGCGCATTCGCCCTGATCGCGGTCGTAGCCGCGACGAGCCTGCAGCCGGCCTGCGCCCAGCAGATGATGCGCATCCTGGAGCGCGGGCCGGTCGGCTTCCTGCACGGCCATACGCTGCTGCAGCGAACAGGCGACCTGACCGCGGGCGACTTCGCACACCCCGCCGCGGGCGACTGGGACGGCGACGGGCGCACCGACCTGGTCGTCGGCTCCGGCTACGGTGACCTGCTGCTGTTCGCGCGGCCCGGCGACGGCGCCTTCGCCCCCGCGCGCGGGCTCCTGCCCGAGGACCACCTGCCGCTGGCGGCCGTACCCCGGCGCCGACAGGTGTCGCCGTGGCTCGGGGACCTGGATGGCGATGGCGGCCTCGACATGCTGCTGGGCCTGCACGACCGCGTCTATCGCTACGCGGTGCGCGCGGGGGCGGCGGCCGACGGTAAGCTGCTCGCCGGTCCCGACGGCCCGCCGGGCCTCGAGCCGCCACTCGCGCCCTGCGCCGCCGACCTGGATGGGGATGGCCGCGCGGAGGTGATCGTGGCCGACGGGCGAGGCCGCGTGTACGTGCTGGCGGACGGCGGCGCCCGGCCGGTGATGGTGGCGGGCGCGCCGCTGCAGGTGGCGCCGCCGGCCCGGGCCTGGGCGGGTGACTGGGACGGCGACGGCCGCGCGGACCTGCTGCTCGGGGCCGGTGACGGCCGCGTGGTGCTCTGCCGCGGAGTCGAAGCGGGCTTCGCCGCGCCGGAGGAGCTCGCTGCGGCATCGGCGGCGGTGGCTCGCGAGGCGGCGCCGTGGGCGACGGACTTCGACGGCGATGGCGACCTCGACCTGCTCGTGGGCGGGCGCGCGGGGTTCGTGGCGCTGGTGGAGCGGGGCGCGGGAGGCGAACTCGCGGTCGTCGGCCGCCTGCAGCAGGAGCAGGCGCCCATCGATGCGGGCCGCTGCGCGGTCGCGACCGCCGGCGACTGGGACGGCGACGGCGACACCGACCTGGCGATCGGCGGCGAGGACGGACAAGTGCGGATGTACGAGCGCCTGCCCGGGGCCGACCTGGCCTTCGCGCGCGGGCTGCAGGTCGCGGGCGACGCCGGCCCGGTGGCGGCCGCCGGCACGGGGGACCTGCGCTACGCGGCTCCGGCGCTGACCGACTGGGACACCGACGGCGACCTCGACCTGCTGGTCGGCGGGGCCTCGGGCGAGGTGCACCTGTGGCGTAACACCGGTGGCCTGCACGCCACGGGGCCGCTGCGGGTGAGCGGCACGCCGCTGCGGGTGGTCGGGATCGCGATGCCCGCGCCCTTCGACTACAATGGCGACGGCGACATGGACCTGTTCGTCGGCGCCCGCCCCCCGCCCGCCCGCGACCTCGGCCCGGGCGTGGTGCTGCCCGAGATCGCCCCCGGCTGCGCCTACTTCGAGAACACCGCGGACCGCCCGGGCGCCCTGCCCGTCTTCGTCAAGGGCGTGCCCATCGCCATGACCCTGGCATCGCGCGGCGGCGATCTGCGCCGCGACGCGGGCTTCCTCACGCCCTACGCCATGTACCCGAGCCGGTGGCGCGGCGCCTGGCAGGTGGACTTCATCACCGCGACGCTGCAGGGCATCTTCGTCTTCGCGAACCTGGCCCGCCCGGGCGCCTACGCCTGCCTGGAGGCCGAGTGCGAGGGCCGGGCGCTGCCGCCTGCGCTGCTGCCGCCAATGTACTCCGCGGTGCCCGCCGAGCTGGACGGCGGGCCGGGCCTGCTCGCCGCCGACTGCGCCTACGGCTTCGTGTGCTGGTACCCACGCGCGGCGCTGGAGGGGTGAGGGCGAAGGCGGAACCGTGGGGTCGGTCAGGCGACCTCCGGGCAGCGGCGGTGCGGGCCTCCCCCGAGGTACCGGGGTCGCTGCGCGACTCCCGCGGCCTCTTCCCCCTCCGTTCCGGAGGGGGCAACGGAGCGGCGGAGTGCTCGCCGGCGCAGGAGGTGGCCGGTCGTTGTCGTTGTGCCCCCGGCGTCCTGTGTCCTGCGAAGCAGGTACCGGGGGGCGCCCGAAGGGCGCATGCCGCTGTCGTGACCACGGGACAGCGCAGCGGTAAGGGGCGGGACCGTCAGGGCGTGGAGAGGGCGTTGGGGTGCAGGCTATCGGTGGGCCGGGGTGGAGCCTGAGCCCCGGTCGCCTGCGGTGCGCGAGGCGCTGGAAGGGTGACAGCTCCCACTTCCCAGCGGCCAGCTACCAGCCCAAGGTAACGACAGAGGGCAACGGCCGCGGCACTGCGCGCCGCCCCCTCGCGAGGGCGCGAGGGGCACAACGACTACGGCACGCGGCAACGGCACGGGCCCCTGCTTGCAGCTTGCCGCGCCGGAGCCATTGCTGCCGCTGCCCTTGCTGTCGTTGCCGCCATTCCCCCCTCCTGCCTGGAGATGCGCAGCATCTCACAGGGAGGGGGGAGGAGACCGCCCGGCGGTCTCGGGGGGAGGAAGCCCTCCGCTCACTCCATGGGCTCCAGGAAGAACCAGCGCGTCTCCGCGCGCCGCA
>JALGUI010000345.1 GCA_029820915.1 Candidatus Zipacnadia bacterium
CGAGTGGGCGCAGGAGTACTCCGAGGCCATCAAGGGCACCGCCCACAAGGCGGTCTTCGAGCTGTGGCGATCGTTCTGTCCCGAGGACTTCCCGAACTACGGCTGGATCGGCTATGACCATCGCCATGCCGCAGTCACCTACGAGCCCTGGTGGCTGGCCTTCCATGACTCCGGCGGCGTGACCTACTACGCCACGAACTCCTGCGCGCCCGAGCGCGGCAAGTCGTGGGCGCTGGTCTACCCGACTCAGGCCTTCACGCCCTACTCGCGCGATGTGCAGGATACGTTGGGCGACCTGCGCGAGGGGATCGGCAAGGCGCTTATCGAGGCCCGCCGCGCCGACCCGCAGGTGGCGATCCTGTGGTCGCACCCGAGCATGCTGGTGGCGTGGTGCGAGAGCGAGTGGGAGCAGCCGGTGCCGCCGGAGACCGCGGTCAATGACTCCTACGGGAGCTGGTTCAAGAGCGCCTTCTACTTCCGCCTGGCGCTGCAGGAGCTCCAGCTCATGTCCAACTACGTGGCGCCCGAGCAGATCATGGCGGGTGAACTCGCGAAGTACCGGCTGCTCTTCCTGCCCTTCACCTGCGCAGTCTCCGACGAGCTGGCCGATGCGCTGCTGGAATGGGTCGAGGGCGGCGGGACGCTCATCGCCGACATGCGCCTGGCGGTCACCGATGAGCACGGCACGCCGCGCGAGGACGACCTGCTCGAGCGCCTGGTGGGCGTCGGGCGGACCGACCTGGCGGCGACCTACGAACTGGCGGAGGTCTTGGGCCAGGACGGTTCGAGCCTCCAGAGCTCGGCGCACGAGGCCATCGAGCCGCTTGGCGATGCCGAGGCGGTCGTGAGCTACGCGGACGGAACGCCGGCCGTGGTCGTTCGCGACCTCGGGGAGGGCCACACGGTCTACCTCAACCTGCTGCTGCCGAAGTACGACCCGACGTCCGTGCGGTGGATAGCAGACCTGCTGACCGCGGCGGGCGTCCCGAGAACCCCGCCCGCGCCTGGGAGGGCGCGCGCTTCGAGCTGGGCGAGGCCGAGATCGTGGGCCTGATCCGGGACCACCGACTCTGCGAGGAGCCGCAAAGCTGCCAGGTGGACTTCGGGGAGGTCGCGCACATCTACGATATGCGCGGGCGCGAGTACCTGGGCCGGACGCAGACCATCGAGGCCACGCTCGCGCCGGGCGAGGCGGCCGCCTACGCGGTGCTGCCCTACCAGGTCACCGGCGTCCAGCTTGTCGGCGCCGGGAATGAGGCGCGGTGCACCGTGCTGACCGACGGACAGACGGGCGACCACGTGCTGCACATCTCCGTGACCGACTCGGGCGGCGACCCGGCCCCCGCCTACGAGCGCAACGTGCTGGCGCCGGGCGGCGTCGCGGACCTGCGCGTGCCGCTCGCGATCAACGATGCTCCAGGCGAGTGGACGCTGACCGTGCGCGACGTGCTGTCGGGCGCGAGCACGAACACGACCATCGACTGGCCGGGCGACTGAGGCGCGTACCGAGGTGAGTTGACATGACGAAGCATCGGTGGTGCATCACCGTCACACTCCTGCTGGCACTGACGCTCAGCGCCGCCGCCGAGCCCTTCGGTGAGGACTGGCGCGATCACTGGACCGCCGTGCAGGGCGAGGACGTCGGGCGGCTCATGCCCGACGGGGCGCTGGAGATCGACCCCGCGCCGAGTCAGCACATCTACTGGTTCGGCGGCGAGGAGATGCACGACTATGCCGTCACCGCGCGCGTCAAGTTCCTGCGCGCCGACGACAAGTACTCGGGCTTCTCGCTGTTCATGCGCTGGAATGGCGAGGTGTGGGGCGAGCGCGACGGGTACTGGATCTACCTGCGCCCCAAGTTCCGTTCGCTCTACGTGTCCAAGGTGATGGGTGGCAAGCTCTCCCCGGAGTTCGACGAGTACGTCGAGGCCGTGCGGCCCGAGGCCACGCCGCTGGACGAGTGGATGACGCTGCGCGCCGAGGTACGCGGGACGCGCCTCGAGGTCTACCTCGATGACGCGCTGTGCCTGTCGGCCACCGATAGCGGCCTGTTCCCGATCCTCAGCGGCGCCATCGGCTTCGGCGTCGGGAACGCTCACGTGATCGTGGCCGACCTGCAGCAGACGAACCTCGAAGAGAGCAACCGTATCGAGGTCGCGAGCTACGAGTACGCCAACCCGCCGAACCGTGGCGACGAGGGCCGTACGGTGCTGACGGACGGCGAGGTGAATCCGCGCGAGGAGCAGGCCTTCTGGCGCATGCTCGGCGCGACGCCGGAGATCGTCTTCGACCTAGGCGAGGAGTACTTCATCACGCGGGCCGCGCTGCGCGCGTTCTCGTCGCCGGCGGTCAACATCTCCTCGGCCGAGGTGCAGGGCAGTGCGGACGGCGAGACGTGGCAGACGCTTGCGGCCCTGCGCAACGAGGACTCCCGCCGCGCCGATTCCGAGCACGAGATCGCGGGCGACATCCGGCGCATCGCCCGCTACGTCAAGCTCATCCTCAACCGCCCCGCCGCCGACCAGGACGTGGAGCTGGCCGAGGTCGAGTTCTACGGACGCCCGCCGACCGACGAGGACCGCCAGGCGTCGGTCGCCGCCGCCTACGACACCGGCCCGCCTATGCCGGAGACGACCGACGCCGAGAGCGAGGACGACGGCTACTGGTACCTGCACAGCGAGTTTGCCCGCTTCGCCATCGACCGCGAGCACGGACTCGTAGGCGGGGCGTGGAGCCGCGAGCATGACACTAAGGTCATGGAGCGCGTCAGCGATAGCTACTACCTCTACGTGGCCGATCCCGAAGGGTCGGGGGAGGACGACGTCGAGGCCGACGAATACGGCGACGAGGTCACTGAGGCGGTCGAGCAGACCGACACCGTGCTGCGCCTGCGCTGCCGGAATGCGAAGCTGCCGGACATCGTGATCGAGAAGACCTATACGGTCAGTCCGGATGGTCGGCGGCTGATCAAGCGAGTGGGCTTCACGAACACCGGGGATGCGCCGGACCGGTTCCTCACCCATCAGACCGGCGGCATCGCGGCCGAGGAGTTCCGGCGCGGCGGCGTCTACATGGGCTGCGACCGCGGCCTGGGCGCGCGGCTGTTCGCCGACGAGGTCACCGTGCCGCGACAAATCAGCGCGCTGGGCGCGCGCAACGCCAAGGTCGTCATCCTGCAGCGCTACGACCTCGGCTGGGGCGTGGGGCACTTCCGCCACCAGATCAACGACCACTGGTGCCGGCCGCTGACTTCGCGCTGGCGCGAGAGTGAGAACCATCCGCCGATCTACCTGCCCAACGGCTGGCGGCTCGGCGTCGCGACCCTGCACCTGCCTCCGGGCGAGCAGCAGTCCACCGAGGTGCACCTGGCGCTGTACAATGGCCGCCAGATCGACTTCTACCGCATGTGGCGCTTCCTGCCCGAGACGGCGGCGGCCTGGGACTCGGTCTCCCGCCCAACCTGGCAGCTCGACATGAAGACCTCCTCGAACGTGAATACCGAGCAGCTCACCGAGGACCTCGAGCCGGCGACGCTGGCGATTGACTGGGCCCTGACGATGACCGAGACCGGCACGCTGTGGCACCTCCGGCACATCCACGGCGTATGGGGCGAGTGGTTCAGCGATGGGATGGTTGAGGACGGCCACGGCGCAAGGATCGATACGCAGTGGCTGAAGGAGTTCATCGACCGCGCGCACCAGCGCAGCCCGCGCATCAAGCTCGGCGTCTACACGTGGGCGTGGGCGGTGCACCCGCGCTCGCAGGTCTACCAGGAGCACCCGGAGTGGTTCATTACCCACGACCGCAGCGGGCAGGTGTTCAACGCCTACTCGAACATGGTGCTCAACCACGCGCGGCGCTTCGGCATCCCGGAAAGCATGGATGAGCTGATCGGCCAGTTTGGCCGCATCATGAGCGAGTACGGCGGCGACTACTTCTACCTCGACGGCGGCGGTGGCGGCCAGAACCTGATCGACTGGGAGCACCTGGGCTGCGATCAGGACTACGACTACGAGGAGCTGTACCGGCGCATCCGCGAGGTCACCCGTGCCCAGGGCGATGACCGAGGCGTGTGGTTCAACGCGCGCACCGGGCCATGGTGGGACGTCGGCTTCTACGAGGGCATCGACCGCCAGCTTCACGCCTCCACCTGGCGTCAATCCGCGGACGGGCTCAGCGTCGTCAAGATCCGCCAGGTCTTCGACCCCGACCAGGTCGTCATCCCGCTCTACTGGCGCACGCCGACGCTGCCGTTCTACAGCAACTACTGCATCGGCCTCGGGATCACCCCGTCCCCCGTGCTGGGGATGCTCGACCAGCAGACGAAGCTCCCGTATATCGAGGCCGCCTACGAAACGCGGCGCCTACAGTGGCTGGAGGCCGACCTGGTGCCCGACTGGCGCGTGGACCCGGACACCGAGATCGAGGCCTACGCGCTCAAGCATGGCGACGCCGCGGTCATCTCCGTCATCGACCACCGCGAGGACG
>JALGUI010000346.1 GCA_029820915.1 Candidatus Zipacnadia bacterium
GCGACCGTGACCGTCGCGGCGGCCGGCGAGAACCTGCTGGTGAACCCTGGCTTCGAGGAGGCGGACGCCGAGACCGGCTTCCCGGCCGGCTGGGAGCCGGTCTACTGGAGCAACCCCCACGGGACCATCGAGGCGTCCGACGTGGCGCACTCGGGTGAGCGGTCGGTCATGCTGAAGGGCCTGCCGCCCGAGCAGATCACCGACGCAGGCAGGCGCAACAACCACCTTGTCGCGCAGGAGCTCGGCGACCTCGCGGGCATGCGCAGGCTCGTGCTGCGCGCGTTCCTTCGCGCGGAGGGCAACGGCAGAGCCTACTGCTCGATCTTCACCTACGATGCCGACGGCAACCGGCTGCAGTACGAGTCGTCGCGGTCGTACGTCGGCCAGGCCGACTGGACCGAGATCGCCTGGCGGTTCACGACCGCCCCACAGACCGCGCGGATGATCCTGTACCTGCGCAATGGCGGCGAGGGCGCGGTCTGGTACGACGACATGAGCCTGACCACCGCCGAGGACGTGCTCGACAGTGGCGTGGCGCAGGTGCTCGTCGATCCGCTCATCGGCGGCCGCGTGCGCAGCTTCACTCTCGCCGACGGGGGCGCTGAGCGCACCGTCTGGACGGGCGTGCATCCGGGCGGCATGGCGGCCGAGATCGTGCCGTCGAGCGTCTACCCCGGCCTGCTGCGTGATGCGCCCTACCAGGCCACGGTGCTCGAGCCCAACCGGCGGGTGCTGCTGCGCCACGAGGTCGCGGACCCCGAGCTGGCCGGGCTGGTGATCGAGAAGATCTACGCGATGGCGGACGGCTCGGCGACGCTGGACGTGACGCTGCGGGTGACCAATACCGCGGATGGGCCGCGCGAGCTGGCCCTGCGCGCGCAGCAGTGCCTGCCGCCGACCGGCGGGATGTACACCTGGCCGGTTCCCGAGGGCCTGCGCGTCTACCGCCACCCGGAGCACGTGCTCAAGCGCAGCGTGTGGATCGAGAACCTGGCCGGCGGATGGATCGGGCACGCAGACCCCGATGGCGACGCCGGCACGGTCATGCTCTTCGACGGTGCGCGCGTGACCAGGGCGCTGCTCTACTTCTCGTACGACCTGCAGACCATCGAGTGGTACTACAAGCCGGCCACCCTCGCGCCCGGCGAGCGCTGGGAGACGGGCTACCGCATCGCCGCCATCGCCGGTGGCGCGCCGGTCGTCGCCGCCGAGCATGATCGGGCGCTGACCCTCGCCCCCCTGACGCCGGCGGCCGACGAGGAGTACTCGCTGGCGCTGCACTCGCTCCGCAGCGAGTGTGCCGGCGAGGTCCGGGTGACCGGGACGAGGGCCGACGGCGAGCGCACCACAGCCGAGGACCGGCTCGAAGCGCGCGCGTTGCAGCCCGCCGAGCTGGCCCTGCCCTGGGGCGGGATGGACATCGAGCGCATCGAGATCCTGGCACGGTCGGACGACGGCGAGCAGGCGGTCCTGCTGTCACAGGCGACCATCAACGACGAGCCGCTGCACGACCTCCCGGAGCCTCCGTCGGACGCACAGCGGTACGCGTCCACGGGGTTCTTCCCGTATGGCGAGTACTTCCGCGGCCACCGGAATGAAGCCGGAACGCTCGAGGAGTTCGTCGAGCACAACCTGCGCGCGTACCGGCGCAACTACATCAACACCTACATCCTGGGCGAGGGCTACGCGCTCGGCCAGTTCCGCGAGGCCGGGGCGTCGTGGATGGCCGACATGGCGCGAAGCTTCGACATAAGGCTGCTACCCAAGGGCGAGTTCATGCGCGTGTTCGAGACGGTTGACGGCGACCGGCGCGAAGTCTTTCCCGGCAACTACACGCGCGAGCAGGCGGTGGCGCGCATCGAGTCGGGCGGCTTCGACCTGGACCTGCGCAAGGCCTTCGCCGAGGCCTACGGTGACATGGTCGTGGCCTGGGATGTCAGCGATGAGCCGGGGGCCGAGCAGATCCCCAACTACATGATGATCCAGAGCATCTTCCGGGAGATCGATCCGCGCCTGCCGGTGCTCACGATCCTGAACCTCTCCAAGACCGAGTTCCTGCCCTACATGCCGATCTACTACGGGGACGAGTACCCGATCCACAACACCGGGCGCAAGCCCTCGCAGGTGTACGAGATGGTGCGTTTCTGCGCCACGCACACGAAGGCGCCGGTCTGGGTGATGCTGCAGGCCTTCGGCGGGCGGCAGGACTACTCGTGGTACCTGCCGACGGGGCCGGAGATGCGCATGATGATCTACTCGGTGCTTGCGGCCGGCGGCAAGGGCATCACCTTCCACGGCTCCTTCTCGCCCCCGTGCTGGCGCTTCCACCACCACTACTTCTACACCTCGTGCGACTCGTGGGGCGCGGCCACGCCCGCGTGGCCCGCCATGCGCGAGGCGGGGCGGCAGGTGACGGCCATCGGGCCGGTCATGCTCGAGACCGAGGTGGACCTGGGCGAGGCCCTCAACGTCCGGTGCGAGCAGCTTGAGACTGAGGGTGGCTACGCCGGGCCGGGCGTGCGGCTGGGCGTGCTCAGAGAGCGTGGCGGCGACGGGCGCTTCGTGGTGGCCGTGAACCAGGACGTGGATGGCCCACAGAGCGCGGCGCTGCTGGCGGACCCGGAGATCATCGGCGAGGACGCGGTGCTCTTCGACCTCTTCGATCTGGCCGAGGTGGGGCCCGGACGCCAAGAGCACGCGATCGAGCTGGCGGCCGGCGACGCGCGCATCTTCTTCTGCGGCTCCCGCGAGGCGGGCGAGGCCGTGGTGGATGCGGTACACAGCGCGCACTACCGCAACGAGGCGCCCATCTACCGCATCGACGCGTCCATCGCCGAGGCCAATGAGCTGCGACTGCCCGAGGCGGACGCGCTGGCGCGGCAGGCCGCCGAGGCCTACGAGGCGGACAACGGGACTCTGGCGCACGAGCGCGTCATCGCGGCGCAGCGGGCGGTTGCGGAGGCTATCGCGGGTGACGAGGCGGTTGGCGGGACGGTCGCGGGGCTGGCCGAGGCGCTGGAGTTGCTAACGCCGGTGGCGCACACCTTCCGCGATCACTTCGACGTGGTGGTGCCGCCGGAGGACCGCGACGGCGCAGCGCGCTACTCCGTCTGGCAGAACACGAGGGACCCGAGGATGCAGCAGTACGTGGACGAGACCGCCGCGTGCTTCACCGACCGGCTGGCGCTCGAGCGGCGCCTGTACGCGGGCGAGGCCGCGCTGGTCGCGCCCGACCTCGCCGACCTGGTCGCGCGGGCGCGGCGGCTGAACGCCGAGGCGATCCCCTACGTGCTCTCGAAGAGCCAGGAGGTCGATTAGTGGCAAGTGAAGGACGTCCGCGTGTCACCGAGCGCTGCCAACGGCATGTGCAGGCGGGGGCGCCCGCACTACGACTCGGTTTGCCCTCGCCTCTCCGGCGAACATCTTCGTACGACAGGCGCCCTCGCCTGTCGGGGTCGCGGGCCCACGGGAGTGCGCGAGCAGGCGCCGGCATGACGTGCCCCACGATGATGGTGGTTGTGATCGCAGCACTTGTGGCCTGGCCGAGTCATGCGCAGGAGATCGAGGTCGGCCGGGCGCTGGCCGCCGATGACTTCGACCGCTTCGGCGAGGCCACGACCGAGATCGGCGC
>JALGUI010000347.1 GCA_029820915.1 Candidatus Zipacnadia bacterium
TTGGCCGCGAGTTCCGTCGCGCGCATCTCGACCTCGATCGGCGCGCTGATGAGCATGAGGGCATTGTACGCGAGGTCGCCATGGCGCGCAACGCCAGAACGGCGTCCAGGCGAGGGCGCCTGGACTCCGACGGGTAGCGGGCCGTGCGCTCCGCCGCCAATCCGGACGACAGGCGCCTCGCCTGTCGGTGGCGCGCAGCGACACTGCCGTCGGCTCACGAACGCGAAGCGGGCGGAGGGATCGCGCCCTCCGCCCGCCAGTCCTGCTCGTGGCGCATGCTACGGTCGTGCGGACGGGGGCGTCCGCACCACAGAATGACGCGCCTACTCCTCGCGCGCCAGCAGCGCGTTGTAGACCGGGCGGCCGGTCTGGTTCTCGAGGATCCACTCCTTGGCGAAGGAGCCGTTCCGGACCTCCTCGAGTATGCGCTTCATCTCCGCGCGCGTCTCATCGGTGATGACGCGCTTGCCGCGGGTCAGGTCGCCGTAGGTCGCCGTGTCGGACACGCCGCGGCGCATGCCGCCGATGCCCCTGGGGTAGATCAGGTCCATGATGAGCTTGAGCTCGTGCAGGACCTCGAAGTAGGCGATCTCGGGCTGGTACCCCGCCTCGACGAGGGTGTCGAAGCCGGCCGTGATCAGCTCGGTCACGCCGCCGCACAGCACGGCCTGCTCGCCGAACAGGTCGGTCTCGGTCTCCTCCTCGAAGGTGGTCTCGATCACGCCCGCCTTGGTGGCCTTGATCGCCTTAGCGTAGGCCAGAGCCAGGCCCATGGCGTTGCCGGTTGCGTTCTGGTAGACCGCGACGAGCGACGGGACGCCGGTGTCGGCGATGTAGCACTCGCGCACCAGCGCGCCGGGGCCCTTGGGGGCGATCATGAACACGTCCACGTGCGGCGGCGGCACGATCTGGCCGTAGTGGATGTTGAAGCCGTGCGAGAACACGATGGCGTCGCCGTCATCGAGGTTAGGCTCGATGAACTGCGTGTAGACCATCGCCTGCACGTGATCCTGGGTGAGGATCTGGATGACCTGGGCCTGCTTGGCGGCCTCCTCCGCGCTGACCGGCTCCCAGCCGTCGGCGACGGCCCGCTCGTAGTTCTCGGTGCCCTCGAGCTCCGACACGATCACGTCCAGGCCGCTGTCGCGCAGGCACAGCGACTGCGCGCCGCCCTGGATGCCGTAGCCGATGATCGCGATCTTCTTGCCCTCAAGCAACTCGAGGTCCGCGTCATCGTCGTAGTACATCTTCGCTGCCATCTTCGGTCTCTCCCTTCGGCATGTTCCCAGCGGCCGCGAGTGCGCGGCCGTCTATTGCTGCGGCGTCCCGGTATCCGGCGCCGAGGGCGCCGTGTCATCGTCGGTCTCCGCGCAACCCACGTCGGGGAAGACCACGCGGCGGTAGAAGGCCCCCAACAGCGCCCCGACTACGATGAACAGCAGGGCGCTCAGCGCCAGCGTTGCCACGGAGTGCAGCCCCGCCCGCCCCGTGTCCGGGTTGTAGCGCACCAGGTGGCTGAACAGCCGCCACATCAGGTAGATGAGCGGGCCGATGAGCCCGACGGCCAGGCCGCGCCACGCGCCGCACCCGACGCCCCCGCGGAGCGCCCCCACGATGGCGCCCACGATCAGGCCCAGCAGCGGCCCGATCAGGACAAGCCACCGTAGCACCGCCTCGGCCTGCTCGACGGTCACAAGCTCCTGCATTGGCTATCGCCCGATAGCGTAGCCCGATAGCGTAGGTGTTCTGTCGTCCGGAGGGGCGGGACGTTTGCGCAGCAAACTCCTCAAGGGACCGCACCGCGGTCCCCGGGACTACGCTCCCCCCGGTCGTTCTCGCACCACGCACAGGCAACGACAGTGCCGCTTCGCGGCGCCCCGGCGAGGGCGCCGGGGCCACAACGTCAACGGCTCCTGCATCGGCCGGCTCCTGCATCGGCTACTTCGGCTATTCGCCGGACACTTCGATCAGTCTCAGCCACTTCGCCGGCAGGCTGAGGCGGACCTGCGTGCCCGCCATCTCAATCTCCTCGCCGGCCGGCGCACCGGCGCACGGCAGCGCAATGCCCGCGCATGGCAGCACAAGCCCCACGCAGGTCGCTGCCCTCAGGGCGTCTCTCGTGCGGCTCAGTCGATCAGGTCGTCGATGCTGACGCCGTTGATGACCAGGCCGCGGATGTCGCAGTTCTCGAGCACTACGTCGCTGAAGTCTACGTTCGAGAACCGGCAGTCCTCGAAGCTGCCGCGGTAGAAGCGGGCGTCCGAGAAGTCGCAGCCCTCGAAGTTGCCGTCGCCCAGGTCCACGTTGCGCCAGCGCCCGCCAGGTATGCTCACGTACTCGGCCTCGAGGTCCCGCATCGTGCAGTTCTCGAGGTCGAGGTAGCGCAGGTCGCAGTAGCGCAGGGACAGCTCGGTCAGCTCCGAGCGCTCGACCTGCCATTCGTCGAACTCGACGTCGTAGGCCCGCAGGCCCTCGATGCGCGAGTACTCCCACTTCGGGTCGTCGAGGGTGACGTGGGACCACTGGCTCTGCGCGATGCGACAGTTCCTGAGCGAGAGCTTCACCGCCTGGGTGATCTCGGTGAGGAGCGCCGCGCCCATCTGGCAGCGTTCGAAGCGCACCTCGCGCAGGTCACAGCGGATGAACTGCGCCCCCTGCAGGTCCATGTCCGCGAACTCAGTGCCCGCCATCGACGTGTCATCGGCGATGCCCGGCGAGAGACAGAGGACGATGAGCCCGATCGCCATCCCGCGAGCGAGCATGACCGCCACCTCCTGTTACGAGGATAGCGCTGCCGTCGGAGCTGCGTGGGTAACGTCCGGGGGCGGACATGGCCCGCCCCCGGGGCGTGGCGGTCGCGTCAGTGCTTGGGGCCGCGATCGAGCACGATCTTGCCCGACCGCACCATCTCGACGATCTCGTACTCCGCCATCAGCTCAACGAAGGCATCGATCTTGTCCTTGTCGCCGATGAGCTGGATCGTGACGCTGCCGTCGCTGATGTCCACGATGTCGCCGCGGAACACGTCGCACAGCGAGATTAGCTCGGGGCGCCGGCCGCGATCCACCTCGACCTTCACGAGGCATAGCTCGCGCTCGACGACCTTGTGATCGGTGTGATCGATCACGCGCACGACGTCGTGGAGCTTCTGCACCTGCTTGGCGATCTGCCGCAGCGTGGCCGCGTCGCAGGTGCTGGCGACGGTCATGCGCGAGATGGCCTCGTCCTCGGTGGTGCTGACGGCCAGGCTGTCGATGTTGAAACCGCGGCGCGCGAACAGCCCGGCGACCCGGGCCAGCACGCGCGGCCGGTTCTTCACGAGCACGGACAGGGTGCGCTGCATCTCCATGGCTGAACCCTCCTTGGGTGTGCCGGTCGCCGGATCAGTCGTCCTCGGCCATCGGGTACTCCATCAGGTTCTCATACGACTTGCCCGCGGGGATGAAGGGGAACACGTTCTCCTCCTCAGCCACGGCGAAGTCCACCATCACCGGGCGGTCATCCACCGCCATGGCCTGCTCGAGAGTCTCGACGATCTTGTCGCGGTCCTTGCAGCGCAGTCCGACGGCGCCGTGGGCCTCGGCCAGGCGCACGAAGTCCGGATTGCCGGTCAGGTCCACGCCGGAGTAGCGGCGCTCGAAGAACATGTCCTGCCACTGCCGCACCATCCCCAGGTAGGAGTTGTTGAGGATGATGATCTTGTAGGGCAGGTCCTCGATGACGCCGGTAGTCAGCTCCTGCATGCACATCTGAATCGACCCATCTCCGGCGATGTCCACCACCAGGTCATCCGGACGTCCCACCTGCGCGCCGATGGCCGCCGGGTGGCCGTAGCCCATGGTGCCCAGCCCCCCCGAGGTGCACCAGCGCCGCGGCTCCTCCAGTGGGTAGTACTGGGCCGCCCACATCTGGTTCTGGCCCACCTCCGTCGTGACGATCGCCCGTCCCTCGGTCACCTCGTAGAGCTTCTCCACCACGAGCTGCGGAGCCACGAGTTCGTCGTCGTCGGTATAGCCCAGGGCGTGCTCCTGCTTGAACTGCTGCAGGTGCTGCTCCCATTCGCCGCCGTCGCGCGCCTTCACGGCCTGGACGAGCTCGCGCGTGGCGATCCTGGCGTCGGCGGCGATGCCCACCTGGGCCTCGCGCACCTTGTCGATCTCCGCCGGGTCGATGTCGATGTGGATGACCGATGCGTCCGGCGCGAAGCGGCTCAGATCGCCGGTGATGCGGTCGTCGAACCGCGCGCCGATGACGATCATCAGGTCGGAGTGCTGCAGCGCGTAGGACGCGTACACCATGCCGTGCATCCCCGGCATGCCCATCGACAGCTCGTGGCTCTCCGGGAAGGCGCCCTTGGCCATCAGCGTGTGCACCACGGCGATGTTGCACTTCTCGGCCAGCTCGATGATCTCCTCATGCGCGGCGGCGTGTATCACGCCGCCGCCGATCATCATGACCGGGCGCTCGGCGGCCTCGATCATGTCCGCCGCGCGGTCAATGTCGGCGGCGTCGGGCACGGGTGTCGACTCGAAGCCGTCCAGCGCCTCGATGTTGCGCTCGACCCACGGCACCGGCCCGGCGGAGACATCGAAGGGGATGTCCACCAGCACCGGCCCCGGGCGGCCGCTGCGCGCGAGGTAGAACGCCTCGCGCATAATGTCCGGGAAGCGCTCGATCTCGTGTGGGTCCTTGATCAGGTAATTGTGCTTGGTGATCGGGATGGTGATCCCGGTCGTGTCCGCCTCCTGGAAGGAGTCTATGCCCACCAGGTGGGTCTTGACCTGGCCGGTGATGGCCACCATGGGGATCGAGTCCATGTACGCGGTCGCCAGGCCGGTCACCAGGTTGCACGCGCCCGGGCCCGAGGTGGCCATGCACACGCCGACCTTGCCGGTCACGCGCGCGTAGCCGTCGGCGGCGTGGGCCGCCCCCTGCTCGTGGCGGGGCAGGATGCCACGCACCCGTTCGGCGTCGTGCAGTGCATCGTAGATCGGGATGACGGATCCTCCGGGGTAGCCGAAGAACACGTCCACGTTCTCCTCCTCGAACACGCGCAGGAGCGCCTGCGCGCCGGGAATCATCGGGATGGCGGAGCCATCCTTGGTTGCCATCGTCTCGCACCTCTCAGTCCATCGCTGAACGGCTGTGTGTTCGCGTGCCGGCGGTGGGCATCGCGCGCGACCCCTCGTGGGGCGTCGGCCGGCTCAGTGCCGACCTCCGCCCGGCCCGACAGATGACAGAATCACGGGTTGTCTGGCGGACTCCCCCATGTTGGTCACACCCTTGCACGGCCTCACGCTTGCCGATCCCCCGGTCGGGAAGTGGCGCTATCCTGTGCGACGGGCGGTCTCGCCCGTCGGGGCGGCCAAGCCGCCGTCAGTCACGATGCCTTCCTTCAGCCGTTCCTGCCGTCACTGTCG
>JALGUI010000348.1 GCA_029820915.1 Candidatus Zipacnadia bacterium
ATGGCGTAGTTGAAGCTCCCGTACGCCTCGTCCTCCGCCTGCTCGTCGGCCACTGCCAGGTAGGCGGGGTACATCTCGGTGATCTCGAAGTTCTCGCCCTCAGCGGCCGCGGCCAGGTTCTCGGCGGTCCCGGCGATGCCCTCGAGTACCTCCAGGTGGTGGCTCGCGTGAACCTGCTCGGCGAAGGACGCCGCGCGGAAGAGCCGCGCCACGTTCACCTTGCCCTCCTCCGCGGCCTTGTCCGCGAAGTTCTTGTACTTCATGTGGGCCTGACTCTCGCCGGCGAACGATGCCCACAGGTTCTCCTCGGTCATCTTGTGCATTGCCGGTGTCACCTCTCTTCGCGTCGGTTCGGCGCTGACGTCCACTGCCGGCTCGGCCGGTGACGGTCGCTCGCGTCCCCGAGCGGCCCGCGTCTCGTCCCCATCCTCGTCGCCGCGCAGCTCCTGCTCAATCTCGGCCGCCTCGGCCAGATCGCCAACGAGAGCCGCGCCGACGAGCGCGCCATCGCGCAGCACCCGCTTGCGGCAGGTGCGAGCGTCACGGTCGGCCGTCACCTCGATGTCGAACGCCGCCGGGTCCTCCGGGTTCGAGATGCCCAGAGCGCAGAACGGGATGCCGGCCGCGAGCTGGAAGTTGACGGCCACGGCGCCGGGGTACTCCCCGGCTCCTCCCGCCATGAAGATGCCGGCGGCCTCGCCCTGCTCCTGCGCGTTGCGCCAGGACGTGGTGACGCGCCGCTCGCCCCGGACGCGATCGTGGGCCTCGGCCACGTCGCCCGCCGCGTAGATGCCGGGCGCGGAGGTCCGGAAGCGGCTGTCCACCAGGATGCCACGGCCGCAGTCCAGGCCGATGTCCTCGGCCAGCTCGAGGCGCGGGCGCGCGCCGATGGCAACGCCGACCAGGTCGCACTCGATCGCGCGATCCCTGCTCGTCTCGACCGCGCGGACATGGCCATCCTCGGAACGGAAGGCCACGACCTCCTCCCCCAGCGCGACCTCGACGCCCCAGTCAAGGAGCGCGTCCTGGATGATGGCCCCGGCGGTCTCATCAAGGCCGGGCGCGCCCACGCGGTCGTCGCGGATCAGGTGCGTGACCCGCAGAGCTCGCATGTGGAAGGCGCGAACGAACTCCAGGCCCAGCAGCCCGCCGCCGACCACCACCGCGTGTTCGGCCTCGCCCGCCATCGCGGCGATGCGCCGGGCGTCGGCGAAGCTGCGGAAGTAGGCGATGCCCTGCGCGTCCGAGCCCGGCCACGGAATCCGCACCGGCGCCGACCCGGTGGCCAGCAGGAGGGAATCGCAGGACACCTCGCGCCCGCCGGCACAGGTGACCACGCGCGCGTTCGCGTCGATGCTCACCGCGCCGTCCCCCAGGATCATCTCGATGTCCTGCACCGGGTAGCCCTCGGCCACGCCGAACACGGTGTCACGTTCGGCGCCGCCGATGAGGTCGGGCAACATGGGCCGGGCGTAGAGGTCCGCCGTTTCCTCGGAGATGATCGTGATCCGGGCGTCACCGGCCAGGGCGCCGATGGCGCGAGCGGCCGAGCGGCCGGCCGCGCTGTTGCCGACGATCACGTATCGGTGGCCGGCCGGGCGCTCCTCGGCGATCTCGATATTGCGGAGCCTGGCCAATGGGTTGCGGACCTGGCGCACGAAGGCGGTGAACGGGGCGCCGCAGGATGGGCAGGTGGTCGGGGGAGCCGCTCCCCGCTCGATGTGACCGCACACGCTGCACACCCATCGCTCAGACATGGCGTAGCTCCTCCTCGTGCTCTCCGCACCGGCAGGGCAGGGAGCGTACCGCACGCCGTGCCGGTTGCGGACCGTCGGCCACGGCCGGGGTGGCCCACCACATGGTGTGTTCAGCGCGAGGGCCAGGGCTCCCTGCCGGCACTCGCAGGCGGCCGGCTCAGGGGAACACGCGGTGACCCGTCCTGCCCAGGATGGCGTCGATGATGAGCCAGATGCCCGCGACCCTGTGCTCCCCCAGCACCAGCCCCAGAAAGGGCACCTGCAGCCCGCGGCACAGGTTGACCGAGCCGCGGCGCGCGACCGGCGCGAGTTCCCCCGGCCTGACGGATTCGCCCTCTTTCCGGATCTCCTGCGTGCCCCCGCCTGTCAGTCCAGAGAGATGAGCCGGAAGTTCTTCTCGGGCACGCTCATGCGCAGGGACTCGTCATCCAGCTCCACCGGCCAGCCATCCATGTGGTCCTCAGCGCGTTCGAGCCCGGGGACCAGCCGGTCCAACTCCGACCGCGGTATTGCGATGCCGGTATCGCTCGCGGACAAGTTGGAGACCACCAGCACCGAGTTCTCCGGCTGATGGTAGATGGATGCGTAGACATCCCGCGCGTTAAGCGTTTCGTTGAACGGCCACTCCCAGTAGGGGATGAAGTCAAGCGTCGGGCCTCGCAGCTCGTCGAGCACTCCCCACGCGGCGAACATCGGCCAGCTCTGAATGGCGCCGCAGTAGATCGGCGTGCCATGAATGAGCGCCAGAGCCATGAGCCGGCGCGTTCCGAGGATGATCTGCTGTGTGCCGGAGACCTCTGAGGTGTCGGTGCCGATCGAGAACTGCGGCAGGTAGACCTCGACCACGCCGAACTGGTTGGGGCCGATGTAGCGGGCGCGGAATTCCGCTGTCGTGAACATCTGCGTGTGATCGTACCCGTAGGTCCCCTCGCCGTCCAACTGGGCATCGGTGAACGAGATGGTTCCCGGGAACATGCCGGCGTGCTTCATGATGAACGGGACCTTGCCCCGCTCCACGAACTGATTGCGCACCATCATGAACAGCCTGCGCATGCCGAGAAATGGCGTCGTGGGGCGGGTGTTCCCATCTGCATCCACATACCCGCAGCCGTGCTCGAGGTTGGAGCATTCGCTGGGGTGCGTGTTGTCGAAGTACACGCCCTCGATGCCATACTCGTCGATCAGCCGCCCGATCTCGTATGCCTGGTACTCGGAGGCGAATGAGTTGGGGCAGATCTTCACGTACAACGACGTGGCGCCCGAAGCGGGCATCTTCGCCCAGGCGTCATTCTTGGCGGCGTAGTAGAAGCCGTTCAGGTCGTGTATCGACAGGTGTGTGGGGGCGAAGTATGGCATCGCCATGTGCCCCACATATGAGCCGGCCTGCAGGTAGCGCCTCATCATTTCCGGGCGCGCCACCTGCGGTGAGCCGCACCCGACACTCCAGACATTCCACCACAGGAAGCCGATGTCCCTGAGCCCGCGGTGCTCCAGGAGGTCCCAGGGCGGGCGCATCTGCTTCGTGCCATCGCCAGCCTGAGCATAGCGAACATGAGGCGATGGATCCTCCTCCAGAGCGGGCGGATTCTCCTCGCGTATGGCCTCGATCCGCTCGATCATCCGCTCATCGCCGGGCGGCCAGTTCCACAGGCGATTGAAGCGCATCCTGAACCAGTCCGCCCTCACGGGCTTTGGCGGCATCGCCTGCACGATGAACCGCGTCTTCCACGAGCCCCGCACCGTGGTCGGCTGCGTAATGAAGTTCATCCGCGCGACCAGGCCCTCCGGCGCACGCTCCAGTGACCACGTGACGTCGTCTTCGCCGCAGC
>JALGUI010000349.1 GCA_029820915.1 Candidatus Zipacnadia bacterium
GCGGACGCGATGGGCGAGAGGGGGGCGGCGGCCGTGGCGCGGCACTGCACCGCCGAAGCCGCGGCGGAGGCGACGATCGCTCTTCTCGAGGGGATCGGCGGCGCCGGCACACAGATCGGAGGCGACTTCGGTGGCGAAGAAGCTGTGTAGGCCGGCGAAGAAGGAGAAGTTCGACGAGATCGGGCGACCGGCGCGCAACGCCCGCTTCGTCTGCGGCAAGTGCGGCCGCGCCGCCGAGCAGAAGGAGAATCTGTGCAAGCCACGGGAGATCAAGACCTGACGTGATCTCCGGAGCCGAGCGCCCGCTCGGCCTCCGGCGGGCCTCAGCTCAGGTCCTCGATCTCCACCACGCGGCGCCCGGTCATCGCCTCGTCGGCGGCGAAGGCGATCAGGTGGCCGTAGACCGAGTCGATGACGTCCGTTGACGAGATCGAGGGCTCGTCGCCGCGCACCACGCGCACGAAGTCCTCGACCAGCCGCATGTCGCCCCCGCCGTGCATGTCCATCGAGACGTTCAGGTCCGCGACCTCTCGTGGCCCGCGCGGGGGTCGGCGTGGCGCACCACGAAGCTGCCGTCCTCCATGAAGCCCTGGATCTCGCCCTTCGTCCCCCAGATGTGGATGTCACGCCCCGGCCTCGCGGTGCCCGTGATCATGTCGTGAGTGGCCGTCGCCCCGTCCTCGAACTCGACGATCACCGACTGGTGGTCCACCACGTCGCCGTCGGTGCGGTAGACGCATCTGCCGAATGGGTTGTCCTCGCGCAGCGAGCGCTCCCGGTCCTCATCCGTCGGCTCCTCGATGTGCTCGATCGACTCCCAGGCGTATGTCGGCCAGCGCCCCTGCTCGAGGTAGTTCTTGCGCGCCGAGTACGGGCACTCGCGCTCGATCTCGCAGTCCACCAGACAGCGCGTGCCCGCGCCCTCCGGCGCGTTCTCCTCGGTGAAGACCGTGCGCGCGCCCATGCTGGAGACGAATCGGGGCGCGACCCCGCTCTTGAACCACGCGATCAGGTCGAGATCGTGACAGCACTTGGCCAGCAGTATGGGGTTGGTTGAGCGATGGCTCCATCTGCCCCGGATGAAGGCCGCGGCCATGTGATGGTAGCTGACCGCTTCCGTCGAGCGGATGGCGTAGACGTCGCCGATGTCGCCGGCCATCACGCGCTGCTTGATGGCCACGTAGAACGGCGCATAGCGCAGCACGTGGCCGATCATGAGCTTGTGGCCGGTGCGCCGGACGGTGGTCAGCAGCTCGAGGAGCTCCGCGCGAGTGGGGCAGATGGGCTTCTCGAGCAGCACATCGTACCCCGCCTCGAGCAGCGGCAGCGTCGTCGGCACATGGTCCCGGTCCATGGTGCCGTTGATGGCGGCGTCGGCGAAGCGCGGCGCGCACGCCATCTCCTGGGCAGTGTCGTAGAGGCCGTCGGAGGGGACGTCGAACATCTCCGCGGCGCGTTGCCGGCGGACCGGGTCCGGGTCGGCGACGCCGACGATCCTCAGCATCTCGGGCTTGCTCAGCGACAGCCTGGCGTAGCCGACACCGCGATGTCCGGCGCCGACGATCACTGCGGAAACCGGCGATGCGCTCATGCGCCTGGACCTCCCTGATGGGTGGTGCGAATGCGGCAGGGGATGCGCAAATGAACCGCGCCCGACCGTCGAGGTCAGGCGCGGTTCGCGAGCAAAGGGCGTACTACCAGGCGAACGGCGAATCGTTGCTGGGAGCCGCCTGCGTCACGACTACGTTGGCCGCCCGGGGACCCTTGGGGTCGTCCTCGATGTCGAACTCGACCTCGGAGCCCTCGGTCAGGCTGCGGTAGCCCTCACCAACGATGGCGGAATAGTGCACGAAGCAGTCCTCGCCATCCTCGCGCTCGATGAAGCCGTAGCCCTTCGCGTCGTCAAACCACTTCACTGTGCCGGTTGCCATGCGATACATCCTCCGTCATGGGTTCTCCCCCGCTGCCGTGGTCGGCACCAGCCCTGCCCGTGCGCGTCCCGAACAGCAACAGGAGGCGGCGGTCCTGCCGCCGTATGACCACTGCTATAACATGATAGCACAGTGCCCAGGCAAGCGCAAACGGCGCTAAGCCGGCCAGGCCTCTCGCCTCGCACCTCCGTGGCGCTGCCGGGCCGCCCGTGGCATCACGCGGCGGCGGCGTGTTATTGCCGTGTCGCGCGCGTGCCGGCCCCGACATGAACGACGCCCGGCATCAAGCCGGGCGTCGGCGAGGGCTCAGGCGCTGGACTACCACACCGATGTCGCGTCGTCGGCGGGTGCCGCCTTGGTCACGATGACGTTGGCCGCCCGGGGGCCCTTCGGGTCCTCCTCGATGTCGAACTCCACTTCCGAACCCTCGGCCAAGCTCTTGTAGCCCTCACCGACGAGTGCGGAGTAGTGGACGAAGACGTCCTCGCCATCGTCGTGCTCGATGAAGCCGTAGCCCTTCGCGTCGTCGAACCACTTCACGGTTCCGGTCGCCATACGGGTTAACCTCCCATATGTTCTCGGTGCGATGTCCGCGCGCCGGGAGTCAACCCTTGCAGCGCCTCGAACAACAGCACAGCGAGATAGCACTGGGGGAAGTATAGGCGAGGGTTCCGGTGATGGCAAGGACTTCGGCGGTTTGCCTCGGCAGGCAAGGCGGCCGTTGGGCGGCGGCAATCTCGATGGTCTCACGGATGTCGCGCCACACCGCCTCGGTCCACGTGCTTCTACAGTTTGATCTGCTGCCACTTCCCGCGCCTGAAGATCCAGCCGACGATGATCGCCTGCAGGATGATGGCGATGGCCAGGCCCGCCCACGCGCCTGCCGGGCCGTAGCCGAGCCTGATCGTGAACAGGTAGGCCATTCCCGGTCCCACGCCCGATGTCGTGATCAGGCTCGCCCACAGCGGCGAGAGCGTGTCGCCGGCGCCGCGCAACGCGCCCGAGAAGGCCATCCCCGCGGCCGTGAAGGGCAGGACGGCCGAGAGTATCCACAGCGACACGACGCCCCAGTGGATGGTCTCCTGGTCGGTGGTGAAGAAGCCGATAAGATGCCGGGCGAAGGCGATGAAAATCGCGGCCACGACCGCCACCGCCGCGGCGGAGACGTACATGACCGTCCAGCCACTGCGCTCCGCGCGCTCGGGGCGGCCCGCACCGAGGTTCTGGCCGACCGCCGTCATCGCGGCACTCATCAGCGCCAGTCCGACCATCACCCCCACCATTTGGATCTGTCCGCAGACCGTGTAGCCGGCCACCGCCAGTCGCCCCGCGCCGGTCTGGTTGAGGA
Organism: Candidatus Zipacnadia bacterium; assembly: GCA_029820915.1. Classification (GTDB taxonomy): domain Bacteria; phylum Armatimonadota; class Zipacnadia; order Zipacnadales; family UBA5352; genus JALGVA01. Next base: position 3,280 of record JALGUI010000349.1, read on the forward strand.
TCCACAGCAGCATGAGGTAGGCGAGGTTGCGGGTGAAGCCCTGGATGGACGAGGGGATGCCGATGTAGAGCGTCTTCCACCACACGCCCAGGTCGATATGCCAGCGGTTGCGCAGCGGCATCTGGATCGCGAACCGGCCGGATGAGATGATCCACAACAGGACGATGGCCCCAACGCCGCGCGAGGCCACCACCGCCCACGCCGCCCCGGCCACGCCCAGCGGGGGGATCGGACCACCGCCGAAGATCAGCACCCACTCGAGCAACACATGCCCCGTGTTGATCCCCAGCAGCAGGCAAAGCGGCGTGAGCGTGTCGCCGGCGCCGTTGAGCGCGGCGGTGAGCATGAAGTTGATCATCAGCCCAATCGCGCCGACCAAGTAGACCTGGGTATAGATGGTGCCGAGTCTGAGCACTTCGCCTTCGGCGCCGAGGGCGGCGAGCATAGGCTCGGCGAGCCACCAGCCGATCGGCATCATCGCAATCCCGGAGAGCACGGACAGGATGAGGGCCTGGCGGGTAACACCGGCTACGGCCTTCGCATCGCGTTCGCCGGTGTGGCGCGCCACCAGCACCTGGGTGCCGGTGGAGATCGCGAAGATGATCGCCATCAGCGTCATGATCGCGCCGCGGGAAGTGCCCACCGCCGCGATCGCCGCCGGGCCCAGGTAGCCGACCATCTTGATGTCGGCGGCGCCCATCACCCACTGCAGCGGCGCCCATCACCCACTGCAGGAAGGCGCCGGCGACGATCGGCCACGACAGCATCACGATGCCGCGCAGCAGGTTCCCCTGTGTCAGGTCAACGCGCCGCCCGACGGCCGGGGGCGGGCCGGCCGGTGCGCCGTCATCTTCGGGCGGCGCGTCCTGTGTGTTCGCGTCGGGTGGCCGCGGTGCGGGCTCGCGTGGGGTGCTCAAGTGGACCTCCGTGTGGGCGGTCGGACCGGCTGCGGACGGCGCCGGCCCGCCGGCCCTCGGCACGCCGAAGACCCCGGCGCGTGGCCGGG
>JALGUI010000350.1 GCA_029820915.1 Candidatus Zipacnadia bacterium
GCGCCCTCGCCCGTGGGCCGTGCCCGGCATGCCGCGGAGGTGCGAACGACCGACGGGCAGGAGTGCCCGTCGCACGGAACGACCACGACAACGGCCAGCGGCCACGCCCGTCGCGCGGAACGACTCACGGCAACGACGCGGCGCCCCCGAGATCCCCGGGGGCGCCGCCTGTGCGTCAGTCGGTGGTCCGTGTCAGCGGCGCAGCAGGAAGAAGATCACGTTGATCCCCTGCGCCCACGCAGGCGTGAGGTCCGCGCCGACCTCGGCGATCCATCCTGCGCCCAGGTCGTCAGCACTGATTACGCCCGCCAAGCGCTCGCCGACGAAGACGCCGCGCAGCGAGCCGTCCGCTATGTCGTACGCGGTCGCCTCTGCGCGGAACAGGTCGTGGCCATCGGGCAGGTCGCGGATCTCGATGTCGAACTCCTCGAAGTGCAGCGTGGCGGCGAAGGCGTCCGCGAAGGCCTGGGTGCCGTCGGCGATCACGAATCCGCCGCCCGCGATGAAGGCCTGCAGCGCGGCGGCCTCATCCTCGGTCAGCGTCACGGCCTCGTCGCCGCTGAGGTAGAGGATGCGCAGGTCCAGGCCCTCGGGCAGCCCATCGAGGTCGGCGACCGGGATGGCCTCACGGTAGACCATGCCCACCGGCACGTTCAGGTGCTGGGAGGCGGCGGAGGCGACGTTCGCGACCTGCGCCACGCGCGCGTCCTCCTGACCATCGAAGGCTCCCGCGGCCATGATCGCCTCATCGGCGTCGCCCAGGATCAGCCGCGGCGACAGCGCGATGATCAGGTCGCGCCCCGGCGGGCCGGGCGGCCCCTGCGGACCGGGAAGTCCAGCGGGCCCGGCAGCTCCGGCGGGGCCCATCGCTCCGGCGGCCCCGGCCGGTCCGGGTGGTGCCATGGGGGCGGCCCCGAGCGCCTGCGTCCGCATGCGCGCCGCGCCGTACCCGCCGCCTCTCGCCATCTCGGCCTCGCCCACGGGGCCGAAGACGCCCTCGTAGCTGACGCCCTCGGGCATGGGCACCGGCTGGTAGACGGTTCGCAGCTCCCCGTCCTCGCGCACGACCGTCTCCTCGACCGCGACGAAGGCCGTGTACGCCGACATCAGCCGGAACTCGAGCGCGAGGTTGGTGACCTGCGCGACGATCGCCTCGTCCTCGCCATGGTACATCCGGCCCATCAGGTCCTTGATGCGCGCCCGCGCCCACAACGAGGCCAGCGCCGCGTTGTGCTCGTTCTGCTGCGGCAGCTCCACATCCAGCCGCTGCGACCACAGCTCGCCGGCCAACCGTCCGCGCACGCGGATGGCGCCCGCGCCCGGCTCGGTGTAGCGCCCGTGCAGGATCACCGGCTGCGCGGCGAACAGGTCGGGGATGCGCTTGGGATAGATGTCCGCGACCTGCAGGCCGCTCCAGTCGATGTCGATGTCGATGAGGAACGGCTTGTCGATGCGCTCGTAGAAGCGCTCGACCAACTCTGAGCTGTCCTCGTTCGGGCGCATGTATTCGACCGTGCCGCGCCCGACCTCGGCCATGCGCTCGAGCAGGTAGCGGTTGACCGAGCTGCCCACCCCGAAGGCGAACAGACGCGCGCCGCCCAGCTTGTCCTCGATGGCCGCCAGGATCTCGGTCTCGTTGCCGATGTAGCCGTCGGTCATGAACGAGACGATGCGCAGCCGCTCGGGGTCCTCGGGGTAGTCGAGCGCGGCCTTGATGCCCTCGATCATCTGCGTGCCGCCCGAGCCGGACATCTGCTCGATGTAGACCAGCCCGCGCCTGATGTTCTCGGGCGTGTTGGTCAGCGGCTCCTGCGAGAGCTGGGAGGCCGCCTCGGAGAAGCGAATCACGCGGAAGGTGTCGCCGGGCTGCATGTGGGTGATGCACCTGCGCATGGCCTGCTTGGCCGCGGAGATCGGCTCGCCGCGCATCGAGCCCGAGCAGTCAACGACGAAGATCATCTCCTTGGGCGTGATCTCGCCCACCTCGAACTCGGCCTTGGGCTGGATCATCAGCGAGAAGAAGCCGCCGGTGTCGCCCGCGCGGTGGGCGAGCAGCGCCATCTCGGGCTGCTCGCCCGCGACATCCCAGGCCAGCATGAAGTCCTTGTTCGGGATGGTGTCGAAGGGCTTCAGGCTGACGGTCGCGCGGCTGTCGCCGGTGCGCTGCATCTCCACCTCGTGGGAGCGGCAGCGCAGGTCCTGGATAGGGACGCCCGCGTCCAGCGTCACCGCCAGCGCGATGTCGTGGCCGGTGCGCTCGCCCGGCTTGAGCACCGGCGGGGTGATGCGCGAGGCGTCTGGAACCTGGTCGGTGTCCGGCGCCCAGCCGCCGCCGGTCCGCCCGATGGGCCGGCCGGGAATGAAGCGCGGGCCTACCACCATCGGGAAGGTGAACTCGTAGGTGCCATCATCGTACTTGAGGTCCTGGACGTAGTGGATCTCGATGAGGATCTCGGCGCCGGGCGTGATGTTGGCGACCGACTGGGTGAAGATGTTCGGCCGCTCCTGCTCGAGCAGGCCGGCGATCTGTCCGGCCTCGCGCGCCTCCTCGTAGATCTGCCGTGCCTCCTCGCGCTTCTTGATGAGGCCGCGGATGGTGCGGTCGCCGATCTTCATGGTCATGTCATTGACCGCGGCGTTCTGGGGCAGCGGGAAGACGTAGACGGCCTCGATGGTGTCCTCGTAGGGGTTGGCGAAGGTCTGGGTGACCGTGACGTCGGCGACCATGCCGGCGATCTCGGCCCTCACGTCGGTGTGCTGCAGCGGGAACTCGAGGGGCTCGGCGCCCTCCTCGACGATCACCCGCAGCGCCCCCTGCGTGATCTCCGGCGTGTCGGCGTCGGCCGGCGGGACCGGCCCGCCTAACATGACCACTCCGATCACCAGCAGGCTTGCGGACACGGCCAACATCACTACGCGCTTCATGGGTAGAACCCCCTCGGCTTGTGTCGAGCATCGGCTCGCCCCACCTGTTTCGTTGCCGGTAGGACGAAGCTCCGCCGCCAGGGGTTCCCGGGGGTCAGGGGTAGCGGAACTTGCACCGGTGGCGCGGCGCAATCTGGCGGGGCGCGGGGAATGGCGCGCAAGGCCGGTGTGGTTGTCGTGCTGTGCCACGGGCGCCCCCGCCCGTGCGTTGTACCGTGCGTCGCCGTCGTACGGAACGACCCCCGGGCGAGGCGCCCGGAGCGCGGAACGGTGCTGTTGCCGTGAGGAGGGGCGGGGTTCCCACCCCGCCCGGCCGTTGCCGTCGTCGTTCTGGAGGGGCGGGGTTCCCACCCCGCCCGGCCGTTGCCGTTCACCGCCGCGTGCCGTGGAACGACCCCCGGGCGAGGCGCCCGGAGCACGGAACGATGCTGTTGCCGTGAGGAGGGGCGGGCCTACGCGCCCGCCCGGGCGTTGCCGTTCACCGCCGCGTGCCGCGGAACGGCCCCCGGGCGAGGCGCCCGGGGCACGGAACGATGCTGTTGCCGTGAGGAGGGGCGGGGTTCCCACCCCGCCCGGCCGTTGCCGTCCGCCGTCGCCTACCCCGCCAACGCCACCTCCAGCACCGCCAGCTCGCCGGCTTCGAGGTGCAGCG
>JALGUI010000351.1 GCA_029820915.1 Candidatus Zipacnadia bacterium
CTGGCAGATGCAGCAGATCGCGCGCGACGAGGAGGGCGTGCCCTACTGGCCCTACGAGGTGTGGTGGGGCGACAACGCCGGGCTGCCGCTGGCCGAGGGCAGCGTACACCCGCACGGGCGGAGCGAGTTCTGGTATCCCGCGCGCGCGATGCTGTTCGCCGCCCGGCGCTTCGGCGAGCCGAGCTTCCTGCGGGCGTGGGAGGAGGTCTACGCCGGGAGGGTGGCGGGAGGCGCGCTGGAGGAGCGGATACGCCACGGGGCGGGCGACCACATGGCGAACAAGGCCATCGAGTGCGTGCTCTGGCACCAGCTTCGCCGCTGGAACGCGCGATGGGTCAATGGCGAACTCGTGGCCGATCCCTGCGCGCTGCCCGGCGAGCGCCTGCACGCGACCGTCCTGACCCCTGACGGGCCGCGGGAGATCGATGCGTGACGCTAGCGGTCACGCGGCGAGAGGACGGCTACCTCGACGCCGTGCCCCGCAAGCCGCACCGTGCGCCGGCACACCCCATTGTCGGCCTCGGCCAGATCATCCAGCGACGGGACCAAGTGCGTGATGGCGTGCCGCCCCTCGGCGGCGAAACTGTAGTCGGCGCTGTCGTAGCCGTAGGTGAGATCGACCGCATCAGGCGTCAGGTTTACCAGCACGTGCGCGACGGTGCCGTCGGCGGCGCGCCAGGCACGGAGCTTGACCGCGGGCAGGGAGATGGGGATGCCACGATGCTCGCCGGTCACCACCGGCAGGTCGCTCTCCACCACCGGTGTCCGCATCATCTCGCCCACGCACAGATACTCATACGCCGTCCGCCTCGCCTCGGCGCAGCGAGACAGAAACGCCAGCATCTCGCCGTGCTCGGGCTGGAGGACGGTGCGCTCCTCGGGGCTGGTGAAGATCCGGCCGATCTGCACGCCCTCGGCGGTTAGGTGCCCGACGACCATCACGAAGGCCTCGAGGCGGTCTGCGCTCATGGGTACCGTGCGCCCGTAGCAGAGCTGGTAGTCGTGGTAGACCGCGGTCCACAGCGGGGCGAAGTTCGTCGGGATGTTCCAGTGGAAGAGTTTGCCGTCGAGTACGTCGATGAACGCCTCGACGTTGGCCTCGGCGGTCATGATGGCCTCAGGGTCGATCGCCCGGATGGCCTCGCGAACGTCCCTGGCGAGCATCCGCTGGCCGTCGATGGTATAGCTGCCGCCGCCGCGCGAGTGGCCGTGTTCGGTCGCGAAGCATGGGCGCTTGCCCCGGCCGAAGCTGTCGAGGTAGATGCCCTTGAAGCCGGCGCGCATCGCCTCCAGGCAGTTGCTCACATAGCGGTCGCGCCAGCCCTGGGTGAACGGGCACAAGTCCCACAGGTTCAGCTCGCGGTTGTAGTAGTCCGGCTCGCCATAGACGTCGCGGATGACGAAGGGGAGCGCCCACAGGCGCTGCGGGTGGTCATCGGAGTCGCCGGGGTCGAAGACGCGGGTGTTGACGTAGGCCGTGGGGTAGACGCCGGCGCCACGGAGCGCGGCAACGGCCTCGGGCACGCCCGGGCCGACGGTCCACGGCCAGCCGGCGCCCTGGGACGTTGACGTCGCCCCTGCCTCAACCGCCATGCCGCTGGCCGAGCGGTCCACCTCGTGCCAGTCGTACCAGACGCCCATGTTCGGGCCCGGCACCGCCGCCGCGAAGGCAAGCGAGTTGGTCACACTGGGCTCTTCGAGTGGATTGTCACTCCATCCTGAGTGCCGCAGCGCCACGGTCGAGCGCCTGTACCAGTCCGGCACATCGTTACGAGCCGCGACCGGACCCCTCGCGCACCATGGCTGCTCGACGGCCCAGCGGCGGTAGGCGCGGCAGACGTCGAACCAGTCGCCATCGACATGGCCGATGACCGCCGGCCACGCCTGCACGTAGCCTTCGCGCGGCACGCCCAGGTTGGGCGGGAACTGCTTGAGCCGGTACTCGGCGCGCAGGCGGTCCGGGTAGGCGATCAGCCAGTTCTCCTTGCTGTTGCAGGCGGGATCGTACGTTGCGAAGTACGCGGCGCCGCTATCCGGCGAGGTGAGCGCGACGAACTGCATGTGTCCGCCGGGGAAGTTCGAGCGATAGCGCCGGGCCGCCGGGCTGGAGTCGCCCGCCCCGAACGGGTCACGCTGAGCGGCTCCCCAACGCAGTGGCATCAGCAGCTCATGCTCGGCCGCGCGCTCGCCCAGCGGCCTGAGTGTCACCATTGGGAACTCGATCGACCACAGGCCCCAGGTCTGGCTCGGGTTCTCTACCTCGATGCGCCAGCTCGTCATGCCCGGTTCCGGGCCGGGCGCGACGTGTGCGGTCACGCTTAACGTGGCATCATCGCCCCGAAGTGGCACGTCACGCCACTCAAGTCGCCAGCCGTTACCGTCGGCGCTCATGTGTGGTGGTGGGGCGTCGGCCGCGCTGACGAGTAGCGGCTGGCCACTGCGGCCCATCTCGCTGCGCAGGTCGATCTCCCACAGCGGCAGCGGCTCGTCGGCGTCGAGAAGCTGATGCCCGCCGATCTCGCCCGAGAGTACCGAGCCGTAGCGGTCGTCGAAGGTGATGGCGATGTGGTCGTGGCGCCAGGTCACGGGCGCGCCCGGCTCCATGACGGCCCGGCGCTCGGCGGCCGCCTCGCCGGGCTGGTCGGTCATAACGATCGACCGGATGGCACCGCGCATGGGCCGCCCGCCCGCGTGCGAGTTGCCGAAGAGCATGACGGAGTCCTCGGCGAAGTGTGGGTCCGGGGGCAGCGGCGCGACGGCCTGGGTCTGGCCGTCGAGGCCCAGCGACAGATGCCCGTCGAAGTCCCACGATGCCTCGATCTCGTGCCAGCGCTCAGGCTCGATCAGGCGGGCCGAGAAGGTAATGCGGTGCCATTGTGCGTGGGACCGCTTGTAGTACGCCAGCATGACCTCGCCGTCTGTCTCTACCGTGAGGCTCATGCCGTCGCCGCCGGGCGCGTAGATGCGCCACAGGACCTGATCGCCGTCGAGGTCGCGCAGCCACACATCCATGCGCACCGAGCCGCGCGCCACATTGAGGGCCGCGAAGGGCACGCTGACGTGGTCGTCCCCGGCCATGATGCGCAGGCCCGCGCCCTCGGCGGTGTGTACCCAGGCGTTCTCGCCCGCACCGGTGACCTGTACAGCCGGCAGCAGGCCGTGGCCGCTCAAGTCCTCCACGGCGCCGCCTATGTCCTCGTCGAACTGGTAGTGAACGGTAACTTCCGCGCGAGCGGGCGCGATGACGAGCAGCAGGGCGAGCAGTGGCGTGTGTGTGCGCATCGTGGCCTCCCGTCTAGAGCTCCAGGACCTCGCGCAGCACGGGCGCGAGGCCGTCGGCCATGCTGACGAAGCCGATGTCGCTGGGGTGCGTCATGTCCACCAGCCCGTCGCGGTCGGCGGGCCCCAGCAGGTCGCAGCCCTCCACCAGGTAGACGTTCGCGTCGCCCATCGCCTGGCGCCCGGCGACCGCCGCGCGGATGATCTCGCGCATGCCCGGCTGCCGGGCGTCGGCGCTGATGACCTCGCTGGTCGAGAAGATCGCGGTGACGCAGATGATCGGCGTGTCGGGGCGGC
>JALGUI010000352.1 GCA_029820915.1 Candidatus Zipacnadia bacterium
CCCGACGTGTCACCCGGCGTCCTGGCGGCCGGCCCTCTCGGGCCGGCCGCTTCCGGCTGTCCCGGCCCGGAACTGATGGCCGCCCAGTCCCGTCTAAGAACGCGTCGGCTGCGAGAACAGAGCCGGGCAGGAGGAAGCAAGATGCGCACCTCACGACGCACCGGCGTGCCTCACACGCTCGTCCTCGCAGTGCTCGCGCTGGTGCTACTCGCCGGACCGGCCCTCGCCGAGGTCTACTACTGGGGCGATGGCACGCCCGATGGCAAGCGCAGCATCGGCGGCGGCGGGCACCTGGTGTTCTTCGACGCGGGTCCCGACGGACGGTGGCTGAACTCCGTCGAGATGTTCGGCTCGCGCTATGGCGGCGGGCAGCCCCCGGCCGAGGACTTCCATCTCTACATCGTGGACATCAACCGCGCCATCCTCGCCGAGGTCGCCCTCCCGTACTCGCTATGGGAGCGCGGGCCGGAGTACTGGCGCGACCTCCCCATCCCGACGAAGGGCGTGTTCATCGGCATCGACACCGGCGCCAGTTACTCGTACTCGTGGGTGCCGGGCGTCGAGGGCCAGTGGACCGAGGACTTCAACTGGATGGTGCGCGCCACCGTCGATGGTGAGCCCTTTGGCGACCCCAACGCCCGCGAGTTGATCGTGCTCGCCGACGGCACCGCCTTCTTCGACACCGTCGAGGCCGTGACCGACGACGGCTCAGCACTCCAGACAGCCGGTCAGGGCGAGATCGCCACCGCCGACATCGTCAGCGTCCGCTTCGACGCCTTCCGGTTGTCGGTGGCGGGCGGGGTCACCGTGCACCTGACCACCGGCGCCATCATGCAGGGCGAGATCATCGGCATCGACGACGATGGCGTCCACCTCAGCGTCGGCGGCCAGGAGAGGACCATCTCGAAGGGCATGATCTCACGCATCGAGTTCTGAGCTGCCGGCGCATCACCAGGTGATCGCTGCCTCCGCCGCCGTGGGACGAGAACAGCGCGAGACCGGCGGAGTTCGCCGCCGGCCTCGCGTGCGGTTCGATCCGCGAGTCGCTACTCGGCCACGGGCACCTGCCAGCTATACACGTGCGAGCCGCTGCCGAAGTAGATGCGGCCGTCGAGGTAGTCGCCACCCGGGCCGACGCCGACCGGCGAATCGGCCAGCATCTCGATCTCGTGCGAGTGGGGCTCGGTGTTGATCTCCGCGATGCCCCGCTGGAAAAGCATGAAGATGCGACCGTCGGGCGCGGGCACGAAGATGCGCGGGCCCTGCTGGCCGTTGGTGCGGCCGAACTCCTCCTCCAGGTCGCGCTCGCGGATGACCTCGCGCGTGGCCGGCCCGAAGACGAAGAACCGGGTGGAGTCCACGACGCCGTAGACCAGCCCGTTCGGTGCGAGGATCATGTCCGAGTAGTTGCGGGCACCGGCGATGGCCGGCTCGCGCCACTCGATCTGCTTGGTCGCCAGGTCCAGGATGAACAGCTCGGCCAGGCTGGCCTTGACCTCACCGCCCGTACCCGCGGCGATGGTCGTGCCGCACAGCAGCTTGCCATCGCGCAGCGGCACCATGCTCATCACAGCTTGCCATCGCGCAGCGGCACCATGCTCATCACCGACTGGTCCTCGATGAGCTGCTCGTGCGCGACGACGGTGGCCTCCTGGGTCTCGCGGTCCCAGAACATCAGCCCGCCGCCGGTCAGGCCGTAGCCCGGCGTGCCCGCGAGGATGATCGTGCGGCCGTCCGGGTAGGGCAGTAGGTCATGGGGGCGGTTGATGTCGGGGTGCGCCGCCGTCAGGTAGAGCGGGTTGCAGTCGGCGTTGTCCTTCGCGGTCGTCACCCACTCGCGCGACGGGTCCCACTCCAGCAGGAAGCCGTGGCCGTAGCCGCCCACCCAGAAGCGATCTTCGGTCGGGGCCACGGTGTTCCACTGCCCGTACGCCGCCCGGTTGGTCCACTCGTGTCGGCCACCGGGTCGTAGCGGAAGAAGCGCATGGGGAAGGCCGTGCCGCCGCAGATGGTGCCGTCGGGCGCCGCGGCCAGGCCCATCAGGTGCGCGCCCTCGCTGGTGTAGTCGAACTCCAGCTCGCGCGTCTCTCCCTCGGCCGTGGTCACCGCCATCTTCCGGTTCACCAGGTCCACGGACGCCAGCCGCTCGCCGTTGGGGAAGTTGCGGTGGAACAGGCCCTGGCTGCCGGTGATGATCGGCTTCGCGTTGCGCTCCGGCAGCGCCTCGATTGCCTGCGCCTGGCCGCCGTAGAGCTCATAGTACAGCCCGCCGGGCGCCGTGCCGTAGACCTTGCCGTCCATGTCGCGGTAGACGGTGCCCGAGCCGTGCGCGCGCTGGTCCTCGGGGATGACCGGCGTGGCCTCCCCCGTCTCGCGGTTGAGGATGATGATCTGGCTGGCGGTGCTGCCGACGCCGAAGTATACCCAGCCCTGGTCGTCGGCGGCAACGGAGCGCGGGTACTGCCTCCAGTTCTGCGTGTACACGTGTCCATAGTCGCGCATCTCGCCGCTTTCCGGATCGTAGGAGACGACGCCGCTCTGCGGGTAGGTGGCCGACCAGATGACGCCCTCGTCGTCCTCGGTCATGCTCATCGCCATCTGCGGCGTGGTCTGCTCGAAGAACGTGAACTCGCCCACCGTCGGGTCGAACTCGCAGAAGTGGCTCCCGAAGTGCGTGTAGTAGCGGTTCCCGCTCGACAGCACCGAGGCGTAGGGGCAGTCACCGGTCCTGAACGGCGCTGCGACCTGCTTGGCCTCTCCCGTCTGCGCGTCGATCATCAGCAGCGCGTAGCCGCCGGTGTGGTCGAACAGCCAGACCAGCACCACGTTGTTGCCGTCGCCATCGACGGTCGCGACGGTCCCGCGATGGTTGCTCACGGGCGTGGCGACGCCGTGGTGCATGAAGCCGTTGCCCAGGTCCTCCGATTCGGCGAACACCGCCTGTGCGGCCAGGGCCAGCAACGGTACGGTCAGGATCGCGAACGTCTTCCAGAAGCCCAGCTCCATCGTGCTCATCCTCTCGCATGTCGGGCGACGCCTCCCGCCGAGGCGTGCCCTGTGGGTGATCTCACTGCTCCCCCGCGAACAGCAGCGCGAGCGCCTGGATCTGCCCCGCGTGCCAGAACTCGTGCTCAGCCGCGTACAGCCACAGGTCCAGCCGCGTCGGGTAGTCGTACTTCTCCGGCGGCTCGGCCAGCGCCTCTTCGCCGGCCGCGCGCACCTTCGCCAGCATGTACTCCCGCACGCGACGCTTGAGCGCCGGCAGCTTGTCGCCGCCGGCCGCGTCGATCTCCTCCTGCGACACCGGCGCATCGCTCGCGTCTACCCTCGCGCACCTCAAGAACCACAGGTCGCATCCGGCGAGGTGGCGCAGGACCTCGTCGAAGGGATTTCGCCTCCCCGCCCGGTCGCTCCGCTGCTCGTTCGGCGACCGGGAAGTCCCCGACCGCCACGTCCAGCCAGTGCATGGAGCGTTGGAACGCGCGCTCGACCAGCTCCATCGGCTCCATCCGCGCTCCACCTCCGAACGGTCCATCACCACTCGGGCGCCAGGACGTCGCCCGTCTCGCGCATCCAGGTCGCCAGCACCGCGCGCATCTCGCGCACGATGTCCTGACTGCCCGGATCATCGATCAGGTTCTGCAGTTCGTCGGGGTCGTGTCCCAGGTCGAAGAGTTGGTCGCTGTCCCCGTCGTGGTACACGTACTTCCAGCGCTCGCCGATCACGGTGCGCATGCGGAACCCACCGGACTTCCAGCCGTTGTACTCGGCGAACGTATGCCCGCGCCACTCGGTGTGCGGATCGTGCAGGATCGGCGCCATGCTCTCGCCCTGTACACGCGCCGGCGGCTCCATGCCCAGCAGGTCCAGAAGCGTCGGCGCCAGGTCGGTCTGCGAGGTAAGGTGCGCGCGGCGGCCCGGCTCGACGCCCGGCGCGCGCATGATGAGCGGGATGTTGATGCTCCGCTCATACAGCACCATCTTCTGGTAGATGCCGTGCGAGCCCAGCATCTCGCCGTGGTCGGTCGAGGCCACGATGATGCTGTCGTCGAACCGCCCGGTCTCCTCCAGCGCCGCCAGTACCATCCCGTGGCAGTGATCGACGAACGCGACGTAGCCGTAGTAGGCCGCGATCGCCGGCGCCCAGCGCTCCCACTCCCAGCCGAGCGTGCCCAGCGCCCCCGGCGCCTCGCGCACGCCCTTCGGCAGCTCCGACCGATCCATGCCGAAGCCCGGCGGCGGCTCCAGCTTCTCCGGGTCGATCAGGCTCATCCACGGCTCGGGCACCAGTAGCGGCGGGTGCGGCCCGGCCAGCGAGCACCATGCGGCGATCGGCCGGTCGGCGGGCGCTTCGCGGATGAACCGGGCAACGCGCTCGGCGTGCAGCATGTCGGGGTGCTCGTCCGCCGGCCGGGTCCAGGTCGCCGGCACCGGCACCGAGATCTGCGCCGGCTCCACGCCCGCGTCCGTCGTGGTGTAAACGTTCGCGCGCTGGTCGTCGGCGCTCATCCCGAGCGCGACCAGCTCCTCGCCATGCTGCTCGTACGGGAAGCGGCCCTGCTGGAAGTGCGCGTACTCGCCCGTGCGGTCATCCTCGGCCGGTCGGTCGATGTGCCAGATGCCATCATAGGCCACGAGGTAGCCCGCGTCGTGCAGGCGGTCGATAAGCAGCTCCGAGCCCGCCTCGATGGTCTGGTAGCCCTTGCCGAAGCTCGTGGCCCCGTGCGCGTGCGGCCAGCGCCCGTTCATCATCGACGGCCGCGTAGGGATGCACAGCGGGGTCGCGCAGTAGTAGCGGTCGAAGACCGCGCCCTCCTCGGCGAGGCGGTCGAAGGTCGGCGTCGGCGCCGGGCCGCCGTACGGGCCGATGGCGTTGCGCTGGAGCTGATCGCACAGCAACACGACCAGGCTGCGTCGGGCGACCTGTGACATGCGGCGTCCTCCGGGGTGCGCGGCGTCACGCCATATTATTGACATCTCGGGCGCGGTCGGTGCGTCTGCGCCGTACGTCGTTGTCGTACGGAGGGGCTGCCCGAGCGTCGGACCCCGCCCAGGGGCGGGGTCCGCGCGAGGGTGAGGCGCGCCGGCGCCTCAGCTTCCATGCCAGCCCGGCCGTTGCCGTTGTGCCGGAGGATGCTCCCATCCTCACGGCGCCCTGTGTCCTGCGAAGCAGGTACCGGGGGGCGGCCCGAAGGGCCGCTGTCCTTGCCGTCAGGAGGGGCGAGCTTCCCTCAGACCGCAAGCGGTCTGCGCTCGCCCGGTCGTTGCGTCGTTTGGTCCCGCCCACGGGCGGGACTGCGGTTATGCGCGGGCCGAGAGAAGCCAGAGGCTTCTCCAATGGAACCTGACGCCTGCGCAACACAACCGCGCAGGCGTCACTCCTCGCGCCGCCGGGGGCGGCGCGAGGAGCGGCCCCT
>JALGUI010000353.1 GCA_029820915.1 Candidatus Zipacnadia bacterium
CGCACAGGCACTGGAGCGCCTCGATCTCGTTGACGCGCCCCGGGCGGCCCAGCATCTCCTGCACGTCGTGGAGGTGCCCGTAGATGCGGATGTCATCGACGCTGCCCTGCTCGTCGCGCACCGCGGTGACCTTCAGCCGCCTGCCGAGCACCTCGATCTCGGCACCCTCGGCCACGCCGGCGCTGCGGGCGACGTGGTGGCCGAGGTAGACCGAGCCGCGCGGGATCTCCAGGCCCATCGGCGACTTGGTCGTGCGGTGGGCCATCGCGACCTCGGGGAGCACGCCGGTAAGCAGCACCTCACGGCCCCGCCACGTTACGCGCTTCTGGAGGCGGGCCACCAGATGCCGGATGATCATCAGGCCGGAGTCGGCGAGGCGGTGCACGTAGTCCTCGGGCATCTCGCCCTCCGCGAAGCTGCGGCTCCAGAAGTCCGTCATGTCCGTGCCCTCGGGGACGATGAGCAGGTTGAAGCCCATGTTGCGCATCAGCCGCACGGTCTCGCGGCGGGAGGCATCGCAGGTGGTAATAACCGCCACGGAGATGGCTACGGCGGCGATCACCGCGATGAGCGCCGACAGGAAGTTGACCTTCCGGTAGCCGATCTCGGCCAGCATCATGTGCAGTAGCAGCATCGGTCCGCCATCACCCATCACTCGTGGGACTCACGGGATCGCCGCCGGCGGCCTGCGCCGCGCGGGCGGAGAAGCGTCACTGACACTCCACCTCGATCGCGCTCAGCATCGGCCCCGGCGTCCCCTCCCCGCCGCGGCCGATGAACTCGACGCGCAGGGCCTCGGTCGCCTCGACCTCGAACTCCCGCACGAGCGCGGCGTTGCGCCCGCCGGCCTCGGCGGCGACGTCCAGGCCCTTGAGCACCGGCTCCCCCTGGAGCTTGACGTCGAACACCCGCGGGCCCGTGGCCGCATCATCGAGCTGGGCGAAGTGCAGGCGCACCCGGTAGCGGCGAGGCTCCTGGGAGCCGAGGTTCACCGTGAGGGCCCGGATGTCCTTGGCGCCGCACGCGTACAGCCACGCGCGGTCGTCGCCGCCGATGGCGACCTCGTCGGCGCCGCGATGGTACCACTCGCCGCCCTCGGCCATCTCGACCTCGACCGGCACCTGCAGCCCTCCCGGCCGCGGGATCGCCAGCCACAGCCGGCCGTCGGGGTCGCGCCGGTCGCCGGGCGCGCCGAGGTTGAGCGCGGCGCTCACGATGGGCGCCGCATCGCCGCCGGTGGCGAAGACGGCCCACTCCTCGTCACGCTCCGCCGGGGCCAGCGCGACCGTGGCCTGGAAGTTGTAGGAGCACGTGCACGCGGCATCGGCGGGCGGCATCAGCACCATGCCGGCGGCCATGATGGCGTTGACGTAGCAGCCCGCTCGTATCGCGCCGAAGTTGTGGACGCCGCTGTCGCCCGCCAGGTCGTAGAAGCCCAGGGTTCCGGAGCGGAAGGCCAGCAGATTCGGGGCGCCGGAGACGGCGCCGCAGCCGTACGATCGCGCCATGCTCCAGGGCACGCTCCGGCCCGTCAGCGGGTGCACGCGGTCAAGGCGCGTGCCGGTGCGCAGGTCATAGGCGTAGGGCTGGCCGTAGATCGTGTCGCCGATGATAACGGGGAACCACCGCATCTTCACGCCGCCCCACGACAGGATCTCCCCGCCCTCGGCGCTGTAGGCGCTCATGCGCCCTCCGCCGGTCGCCAGCAGCACGCCGCCGGCCAGACGCAGGTCGCGGCGCGGCAGGATCGCCGGCGTGGTCCACAGCACCGCGCCCGACCGCGCGTCGAGGCCGACGAGCCGCGAGCTCTCACGCGTTGGTTGCCCGCGACGCCTGAGCTGGTCCAGCTCGCCCTCCGTCGGGGCGTCGATGACGAATACGCGGCCATCGCCGGCGACGATCGAGTCATGGTTGACGCGGTGCAGCGCCTCGAAGGCCCAGCGCAGCTCCCCGGTCTCCCTGTCGAGCGCGAACAGCACGCGTCCGCCGGCCTGGTTGCCGGCTGTGCCGAGGACGAGGTCGCCGGTCACGCCGACGTACCACCACGCCGCCCCCTCCTCCGCCCGCGCGCACTCCGGGATCTCGTACGCAGCCACCTGCTCGCCGGTGGCGGCGTCGAGGCGCAGACACTGGTTGGCGACGGCGATGTAGACGGCATCGGCGTCGGCGGCCGCGTTCGCGCCCTTGCCTGCGACGGGGAACCGCCCCGCCGCGGGCAGGTCCACCGCCCACAGTTCGCGGCCGTTGTACGCGTCCACGGCCGTGATGCGGAACTGCCCGATGACGAACAGCCGGCCGTCCA
Source organism: Candidatus Zipacnadia bacterium (assembly GCA_029820915.1). GTDB lineage: Bacteria > Armatimonadota > Zipacnadia > Zipacnadales > UBA5352 > JALGVA01. The sequence continues at coordinate 2,303 of JALGUI010000353.1, forward strand.
CGCACAGCGGCGCCGGCCCGCGCCAGTGGCGCGTGACCATCATGGCGGGGCCCGGCCGCCCGAACCACCGCATCTCGACGGGCAGCCGCGCGATCTGGTCCTCGGAGCTGCCGGTCCGCGCGATGTTGCCGTACTGGTGCGTCCACTCACCCGCGCCCGCCGGCGCCGGGCGGCGCACGATGAGGGCATCGTCCGTGGCGCCGATCCGCGGGCCGGGAACGTCGCCGCGCCGCAGCCAGGCCCGCGCGCCGGCGCGCGCGGCGAACTGCGTGGGCCCGGAGGTCTGCACACGGGCCACGCCGCCGGGCTTGACCACGCGGTAGACGTCGGCGGCGTCTCCCGCCTCCTCCTCCGCCCCTCGACCAACGATGATGAGGTCCGCGAAGGCCCGCGGATAGCCGAGGTCGGCCAGCGTGCCCTCGTGGACGGTCACGCGCACGCCGTACAGGCCCGCGGCATCGAGCGCCCGCCGTGCCGCCGCGGCGCGCTCGGAGTCCGCCTCCACGCACCACACGCGCAGGTCCGACTGGCGGGCCAGCTCCCAGGCCAGCCGGCCGTCGCCGGCGCCCAGCTCCACGCAGTAGCCCTCGGTCACGCCGGTCTGTTCCAGGATGCGCTCGGCCGCACCGGCCGCGGCGCCGCCGTCATCCGCGTAGGGCGCCTCGACCGTAGGCGGCGCGATGACGGCGGGTTCGCCGGAGCCATCGGCCCCGAAGCACAGGATCCGGCCGCTGTCGAGGCTGACCAGCAGCCGTCCGTCGGCGGCGGCCAGCCCGCGCGCCTGCCCATCGACCTCGGCGCGCCACAGCACCTCGCCATCGGCGGCGGCCAGCGCGGTGACCTCGCCGCGGCCGCCGGCGAAGAGCGTGTCATCGGCCATGATGAGCGCGTAGGCCCGACCGTGCGGCGTCTCCCACAGTCGGCACTCCTCGGGGGCCGTCTTGGCGAGCAGCGCCGTCATGTCGTGGGCGCTGATGTTGCCGCCGCCCGAGGCGTAGAGCACATCGTCGCGCAGCACGGCGTCCAGCTTTCCGGTGAACTCCCAGATGACCCCGCCGTCCTCCGCGCGCATCCCGGCCATGCCGTCCTTCGGCCAGGGATCGTGCTCCTCCATCTCGACATCGATGTCCGGCCCCGGCCGCGACTTCCAGCAGAAGACCATGTCCGCGGCGGTGAAGACCCAGCTCCCGCCCCACCGGTCGGCCCAGCGCACGGGGCCCGGGTAGTAGTACTGCAGCTCACCGGTGGCGCGGTCGAAGGCCGCGGGGACGTT
>JALGUI010000354.1 GCA_029820915.1 Candidatus Zipacnadia bacterium
GCGATCCCGCCCAGCGCGATGTGCTTCGCCGTGGCGCCGAGCCCGTATCGCCACAGACTGCCAATGCGCCATACCGCGTAGACGGGGACGACGAATGCCCCGAGGTACTTCGCGGCGGTGGCGAGGCCGATCAGAAGCCCGACCAGGATGTCTGTGCGCAGCGTCGGTGTCTCCCGGTGGGCGTCACGCGCAAGCACGAAGAGCGCCGCGGCCATCAGACACACCATCATGGCGTCGGGATACGCAAGGTGCGATCTCTCCACGTGGATCGGGTGTGCGGCCAGCAACGCCGCTCCCGCCACGCCCGCCCACCTGCCGGCGAGCCGCTCGCAGCAACGGTACACGAAGTAGATAGCGAGCATCCCGCACACGACCGACACGGAACGCGCGATGAGATAGAAGGGCGTGGGGTCGTTGCAGAAGGCGATGCCGACGTCCCTCACGCTGTCGAAGTGGCCGACGAGGATGCCGAGCCCGCCATAGAGCGCGAACAGCGCGAAGCAGACGTAGATCATCAGGGCGCCGACCTCGGTGGTATGCGGGTCCAGGTCGCCGGTCCCCATCGCCATGGCCCGCATGACCACGCGCCACTCGTCCGGGTGCAGGATCAGGGGCAGGCCCATGCGCAGGCCCCAGACGCGCAGCACCAGCGCGCCCACCATGATCGTGAGCACCGCGGGGAACAGCCAGCGTGGCAGGATGCCGACCCGCTCGTCGCTAACGCTCGGGCTGCCCCCGTACGACGTCTCGATGGCTCTTGCTGCGCCGGTCACGCTCGGGCTCCTTCGCTAGGAGGTGGACTGCCGGCCAGGACGGCAACGTCTACGCTGGGGTCCGTGTGGTGGTTGCGGTTGCGCGGGGGCGGGACCGGGCGTACAGCAACACGCGACGACGCCGGTGCGCGCGTCGCGTCTGCGCGATCATCGTCGGTGACGATGATCGCCATCGGCGCGTGCTGCCGGCATAGGACCGGCAGCACAGCCTGCAGGTCATCATGCAGACCGGCGGCCTCAGTGCCCTGCGGCGCCCCCAACGACTCGGGACGCACCCGGCATGAAGCCTCAACGCCGCTCAGTTTGATCGCGGTGCCGCTTGCCACAGGGCATCACTGACCTTCGTGAAACAGGCCGCGTCAAAACCTCGCGAACGATGTCCAGCCGGTTGTTGGAGAGAGGAGGAGAGGTCAGATCGACGCCGTATCGACCCGATCAGCCCGCAGTATCCGAGTTCCCAAGCCAGGGCACTTCGTCTTTCCCCGGAACCTAGTGGGCGCCTTACGTCGAGGCGGCCGACCTCTCCTCCTCGCGTGTTGGCCTTGTTGTTGTCCCCTCCTGCGCGTGCAGCGTCAGAATTGGTGTTGCACGTCCCCCCCGCTCGGGGTATACTCAGAAGTGGCAGAGTCGAATCCCAAGCCAGGGCCGACGCTTTGCCGATGAGATCCGCGAGTTGCCCCCTCGCGGATCTCTCATTGTCTGCTGCGATCGCGTCATGCGTCCGGGTGTCGTGCGCGAGCATATCACACAGGGCCGCGCGTTTGTCTCACGGGAGTCTCACAGTCTCTCACGGCCGCGCCGAGCGCGATGGGCGACACGACGCGTCGGTGTCACCCGATGGAGATTCACGAAGCCGGGGCCGCCCGCGCACTGCCGTGAAGCGAGGATGACGATTGTCGGTGAGGGGAGTTTCGGGGGGGCCCGCCGAGTTCAGGTCATGTGGATCGCGTCGATCGTGTCGGCCGTACTGGTGGCCATCGGGTGCGCGCTCGCGCTGTGGCTGGGCGAGCGCTACTGGTGGAGCACACCGGTGGCGTACGCCCCACAACTCCCGCTGGTCCTGGCGCCGGTCATCGCGCTTGTGTGGGCCCTGGTGGTCAGGAGCGTGCCGGGCGTGGCCTTCAACGCGCTGGTCCTCGCCTGCGCCCTGTTCGGACCGGTCGGCCTGCAGGTGCACCGGCCGAGGCAGCCGTCCGGAGAGACGTTCCGCATCGTGACGCACAACGTGCTGGAGCTGGGCGAGCGCGCCGACGAGTTCGTGACGCGGCCGCTGGTGGAGGCGGACATCGTCTGCCTGCAGGAGGCGGGCGACCCGCGCTTCGCCGGGTTACTGGCCGACCGCGAGGAGGCCGCCGTAGGAGACCTGCGCATCTTCACCCGCGGACGCATTGTCACCACCGAGGTCGTTCGGCCCACGATGGACGGCGTGAGGAGCGCGCTGGCCTGCGAGATTGAGCTGAACGGTCGGCGGCTCGCCGTGCTCAACGTCCACCTCTCCATGGCTCAGCCCGGCAGACAGCCGCCGCTGCGCCGGCGGATCTGGCCGGAGTACCTCGCCCACACCGTTGACGTGAGGGGGGGCCAGTTCGATGCGATCCGCAACTGGGTCGAGAGGCAGGAGCTACCCGTGGTGGTGGCCGGCGACTTCAACACGCCCCCCACCTCCGCGCTCATCGCGGGCATGAGACAGCGGCTGGTGGACTGCTTCGCGCAGGTGGGCTGGGGCCTCGGCCACACGTGGCTGCTGCGCGGATGGCCCGTGCTGCGCATCGACTATGTCTGGCTGGGTCGGCGCCTCCGACCGCTGCGCTGCTGGACCGAGGGCGCGTACCCGTCCGACCATCGACCGGTGGTCGCCGAGTTCGAGCCCGGGGAGTGAGGTCGGTCGCGCGCGCCACCATGCGGTCGGCCATTACCTCCCCGCGTAGCGCCTCGCACGACAGGCCGCAGCCCTCTCACTGTGACTGGACCGAAGACTGGCGGGGAGGTCATTTCCACCGGCAGGTGCACAGGCCCCCCGTATCCGAATGCAGCGCCCGGCCGGCGACGCGGTAGTACGCGTCTACATCGACCGGCCCCCCCACAGCCGGCTCACCCAGGCAATGTCCTCCGCGCCCGTGGTGCGCACGTGGACGATGCCGTCAGGCTCCAGCTCCAACCCCGCCGCGCCGGCCAGCCCGACATGCCGGCCGTCGGGCCTGCCGTCGCCATCATCGTCAGCCTGCAGGTCGGCGTTGGGCAGCAGCCTGCCCCCCACCCCCCCACGCCACGGGTCCGGCGTCTAAGGCCGCTCGTCTGGTCGTCGTTTGCCACCGTCAAACGGCGGGCCGGGGTGGCACCTGAGACCTGCGCATGGGAGCGCAGGTCTCATGCCGCGCTACGCGCGGCACGGCCCCTCCGAACGGCCTACGACAAAGGTACCGACCCTCCGAGGCCACACGCCCTCTCTCTCCCGGAGCGGAGCGGCCGACCGCCGTGCCGTTCGTACGACAGGCTTCCACCCGGCCCGCATTGTTCGCGTAGGTCGGCCTGCGTCTGATCCCGCCCGAGGGCGGGATCAGACGCAGGTGAGAGCGCGCCCGCGCGCGCTCTCAGCTTCCAGCCCGACATGCCAGGACGCACAGTGCGTTGACCATGCATCCGCAAGAACTGGCCCTTGGCGGTGTGCGCCGTATCAACGGACCGTCTTGGGATTGCGAGGAGATTGCTGACGAATAGTCCAGACCGCGGACAGCAGCATCCGGTCGGTCAAGACCGCGGACCTGGGCACGACCAGTGCGCTGTCCACCATCAACGTCTCGACGGTCGCGGGCGCGTCGTTGGCCCTCACGATCATCGATGAGGCCATCAGCCAGGTCTCCATGTTGCGCGGTGATCTGGGCGCCTTCCAGGTGAACGAGTTGGAGGCGGAGGCGCGGGCCCTGGCGGTGGCGCGCGAGAACCTGGCGGCCTCCGAGAGCGAGATACGCGACGCTGACTTCGGCCGCGAGATGGCGGAATTCTCGACCGCACAGGTGCCGGTGCAGTCGGCAACGGCCTTCCTGGCGCAGGCCAACTCGCTGCCCCAGCAGGTGCTGCAGCTCATCCGCGGCTAGCCACACCCACGCCGCGGCCGGTTCACACAGCGGGGCGCCCCACCCGGGCGCCCCGCACGGCCTCGTGGACGCGGGGCCCGGCGATCAGTCGAGGAGGCGCAGCGGGACCTCCTGCACCGCTATGTCATCGAGGCGGAAGTGGCCATCGGCGGCAAGCTCGAAGAAGAGCGTCACGGCGGAGCCGTCCGATACGAAGCGATGGCCCACGCGCCGCCACTCCCCCGCCTCGACGGGCTGCGACCACTCGCCGTCCGGC
>JALGUI010000355.1 GCA_029820915.1 Candidatus Zipacnadia bacterium
GACAGGCCGTACTCCACGAAGGTCTCACCGGGGATGCCGACCATCGCCAGGTCGCCTATGCGCAGCGCCTGGATCTGCGTCTCCCACTCGACCGCGAGCTTCTCGACCTCTGCGCGCTCCCCCGCCAACGCCGTCTGCCAGGCCTCGCTATCGTGGATCTGGTCGATGGCGCCCACGCCGCCGGCGACGACGCGCCGTCGCTCCTCCTCGACGGTGCGCCGCCGGAAGGTCGGGTATTCCGAGGCCGCCGCCACGGTCACGTCTCCCTGGCGCTCGTCGAGCTGGCTCCACACCTTCCAGCACTCGGCGGCGAGCGCGTTGCCGACGCGCTCGCGGTTGTAGTCCGGCCACGGCTCGGGCTCCCGCGGCCTCGTGCGGTCGATGTTGTTGGTGTCGCCGCAGCACCCGTTGGCCATGATGGCGGTGAACCGGCATCCCGCCATGCGCTGCAGCGCCTCGGCGAAGGCCGCGAAGTAGTCGGCGGAGAGCTGCGTGCCGCTCCCGCCGCCGACGTAGTGGAGCGAGTAGTTGGCAATCGCCGCGATCGGCTCGCCGTCGGGCGTCTCGGCCACCAGCAGCGCTACCTCGGGGTCGGTCGGTCCGGCCGGCCGCACCAGGTCCTCGCCGGCGACCGGCGGGTTCATGCGCACCTGCCCGTCCCGCATGAACCAGCGCCGGTTGTGCGTCTCCTCCGGGCAGAAGCCCGACGTGTGGCCGATGACCGCCGGCTCCAGGCGGTTCTGCGCCAGCCTCACCGCGTCGCCCATGCGCGGCAGCGCCCACGCGAGGTAGTCGTCCTCCACCGGCTGCATGAACAGCGGCGACACGGGCGGGCCGTAGTGCGTGTGCGTGCACGACATCATGATGTGCGCCGCCGGGATACCGGTCAGCTCCTCGGCGCGGGCCTTCGCGATGTCGAAGTGCTCGCGGCGCACGAAGATCAGGTCATTCTGCACATAGGCGACCTGCGTGTCGCCGTCGTCGAAGACGACCGCCTTGGCCTCCAGCGGGTATCCGATGTCATCCGACGCACGCGTGCTCATGTGCCCGCTCATGTTGCCGCCCAGCAGCGGCGTGACGTCCACGGACGCGGCCCCGACCCTCAGTTCGCCCATCGTCAGTCCTCCTCAGCCACGCGCGCCAGGCAGTCCATCGCCGCGCCCAGGAACAGCTCCTCCGCCCCCTTGGCGACGCGCGCGCTGATCGCCAGCCAGGTCTCGTAGCCGCCCTGGTCGAGGCCATGGTCGGTCGGCACGTAGCCGATCCAGTCGTTCGCCAACTCGATGGTCATGGTGCGCGCGAAGGGCGAGGTGCGCTTGGTGCTTAGCCCGTACTCCACGAAGAACTCGCCGGGGAAGCCGACCATCGCCAGGTCGCCGATGCGCAGCGCCTGCACCACGGTCTCCATCTCCAGCGGCATCTGGTCCATGCGCTCGCGCTCCTCCGCGTAGGCCTCGGCGTACCGCGGCCACTTGTCGGCGAGCTGTTTGACGGCCCGCTGATCGCCGGCGACGATGCGCTGCTCCTCCTCGGCGGCGGTGCGGCGGCGGTAGACCGGAAGGGCGGTGGCTGCGGCCACTGTCACGTCCTCGAGGCGCTCGTCGAGCTGCGCCCAGCGCTTCCAGCACTCCGCGGCCAGGACGTTGCCCACGCGGTCCACGTTCCAGTCCGGGTAGGGGGGCGCCTCGCCCGAGGGGGCCCTGGTGCGATCGATGTTGTTGGTGTCCCCGCAGCAGCCGTTGGCCATGATGGCCACGAACTCGTCGCCCGCCATCCGCTCCAGGGCCTCGGCGAAGGCGCCGAAGTAGTCGGCGGAGATGACGTTGCCCGCGCCGCCCACGTAGTGCAGGGAGTAGTTGGCGATGGCGGCGATCGGGTCGCCCTCGGGCGTCTCGGCGACCAGCAGCGTGACCTCAGGGTCGGTCGGCCCGGCCGGGCGCACGAGGGTGTCGCTCGCCACCGGCGGGTTCATCATCACCGAACCATCCGTCATCCACCAGCGACGGTTGTGCGTCTCCTCGGGGCACGAGCCCGAGGTGTGGCCGATGACCGCGGGCTCCAGGCGATTCTGCGCCAGCTTCACGGCGTCGCCGATGCGCTGCAGCGCCCACTCGACGTACTCCTCCTCGGCCTCGACCTCGAACATGCTGAGGGTCGATGGCGCGTAGTGCGTGTGGGTGCACGACATCATCATGTTCGCGGCCGGAATGCCCGTCAGCTCCTCGGCGCGGGCCTTGGCGACCTCGAGCTGCTCGCGCACGAGCACGATCAGATCGTTCTGCACGTAAACGACCTGCGTGTCACCGTCATCGAACACGACCGCCTTGCTCAGCAGCGGATAGCTGACGTCCTCGGCGTAGCGCGGCGACAGCGACCCGGCCAGGACTACGCCCAGGCCGGGCGTGATATCGACCTCAGCGGCTCCAACGCGAAGCTCGCCCATCGTGATCCATCCCTTCGTGGCGACCATGGCCCGTCTGATTCGCGGCGGACCTTCTCCGAACGCCGCCCGGCACCTGCAGGTGCGGGGCAATCGCGCGGGGAATTGCTGCTTGAGCGAACATCACCCACCGAGGTGATCGGATGCCCAACGAGCCCGGTGCCTCGCCGCTGACTCGCGCCGCACGGGCCGTCTTCGGCCCGCTGCCCGTCGGCATCGCCATCGCGACGGTCGCGGGAGCGGTCTTCCTGTCGCCGCTGCTGCTGATCCCCGGCGTCATCGCGTGGGCTATCGCGGTCGCGGCAATGGCGGCGGGCCGCAGGACGGGCCGGCGCGCGCGCATCGACACGACAGGGCTACCGCCCAGCATCCAGGCCGATCTCGCGGGCGTGGGCCGCGCGCTCGACGACATGGAGGCCGCGCTGGCCGCCGTTCCCGCGGATCGGCGCGTGCTCTTCGCGAGCGTTGAGGCGGACGCGCGGGAGGTGCGCGACGCGGTGGCGCGCATGGCCCGATCGGCGGGGGCCCTGCACGGCTACCTGGCCCGCAACCGCGCCGATGAGATGCAGGTGCAGCTCGAGGGCCTCCGCCGGCGCCTGGCGGCCGCAACCGATCCCGCCGCGCGGAGCGAGACCGAGGCGGCCATCGCCCACTCCGAGGCGCGGTTGGCGCGGCGCGAGCAACTCATGGCGACGCTGCAGCGCTACCGCGCGACGATCCGCGGCCTGCAGGCGTCGGCGGAGGAGCTTGCGGGGCGCGCGGTGAATCTCACGGCGGGCGGCGAACTCGTGGCGCACGCTGAGTTCGGCGAGGAGTCGTCCGTCCGCAAGATCGCCGAGCTGAAGGCCGGTGTGGCCGCGCTCGAAGAGGTCATGCGGTCGGATATCGAGACGGTATAGCGGATACGCGCACGCCACGTCGGGCGCACCCGCGCGCCCGGATCAACCTGGAGGTGACAGTCGATGTGGGCCCGCATCAAGGCGGTCTTTCGCTCGCTGTTCGGATGGCTGATCCGGGGCGCTGAGAACCCCGAGCTGCTGCTGCGCCAGTACATGGACGATATGCGCTCGCAGATTCCGAAGCTCAACGCCCAGGTAGCCGAGGTCATCAAGCACGAGAAGATGCTGGACATCAAGCACGAGAAGATGCTGGAGATGGAGGTGGAGCGCAAGCGCCAGACGGTGGCTCAACTCGGGCCACGTGTGGAGGCCTCAGTGAAAATGGGCCCGGAGAAGAAGGACCTCGCCAAGCGCCTGATCGCTTCACTGCAGATGGCGACGGGCGACCTGGCCGAGATGGAGGAGCAGCTCGCGCGCGCCCGCGAGAACTCCCAGCAGATGCTGCGCCAGCGCACGGCGTACGAGCGGCGCATCAAGGGCCAGATCGAGGAGGCCAAGCGCCAGCTCTCGCGCGCCAAGCGCGCCGAGGTGGAGAAGCAGATCGCCTCGACCATGGCCGCCTTCGAGGTGGGCGATTCGGCGGACACGCTCGAGCGCGTCACCGAGCGCATCGACGAGGAGCTGGCCCGCGCGCAGGCGCGCCAGACGGTCGCGGCCGAGACGCTCGACTCGCAGATGGCCGACCTCGAGATCGATGTGGCCGATCAGGAGGCCGAGATGGCCTACATCGAGTACCAGCGCCAGCTTGGGCTGATC
>JALGUI010000356.1 GCA_029820915.1 Candidatus Zipacnadia bacterium
CTTCTCGCCGGTGGCCGATTCCCAGGTGTGGAAGAAGTTGAACTCGGCCCACGGGTAGGCGCCCATGGCGTAGCCGAGCGTGGGCGACGCCGAGCCGCCGTCATCGCCCGAGGCCGCGCGGCGGTGCTCGAGGAGCCGGATGTACTTGTCGTGGCCGCTCACCAGCCACGCCAGCGCGCGCTCGTCGTCGATCCCCTCGTCGAACATCGCCAGCCCCGCGTACCACAGCAGGCTCTGCGTGCCGTAGAAGCCCGTGGTGTGGCCGCTGCGGTTGCAGCGCTCGATGTCCGGCACGCCGCCGGGCTGCACGTCGGCGATGTGGTCGAGCATCGACCGGCCCCACTCGCGCCGCCAGTCCTCGTCCATCTCGTCGAAGATCCAGTCGAAGGCCGCGAGCGCGCTGATGCGGGTGGTCGAGTACCAGTTGACGGCCTTCCCCTCGGCGATCTTCGCGTGGTAGAACTCAAGGCTGCGGTCCAGCATGTAGCGGGCGCGCGCGAGGTAGTGGTCATCGGCGGTTGCGCGCCAGACGAAGGCCGCGTTCATGGCGTGCGGGCCCCAGTCGCCGAGCGGCAGGTCGCCGTCGCGCTCATCCACCGTGGCCTTCACCTTCGCGAAGTGTTCGGCCATCGGGCCCTCGGCCATGGCCTTGACCGCGGGCCAGGTCTCGGCGTTGACGAAGAGCCTGGGGTGATCGGGGCGGATGCGGGAGACCCACTCCGGTCGCTCCTGCGCACCGGCGGCAGTTACGCACAATAGGACGGTGACGGCAACGCACGGGGCCAGGTCATGCAGCCATCCGCTCATGGTGCTTCCTCTCGATGTCACCAGCGATAGAGCCACAGGTGCGTCCCCGAACCGAAGTAGATGCCATCGTCGGTCAGCGCCCAGCCGCAACTGATGCCGCCATCGAAGTGCGCGACCTCGCTGACCTCGTGTGTCTCGGGGGCAACGCGGTAGATGCACGAGCCCGTCAGACCGTAGACGGAACCGTCGGAGTGCGTTCCCAGCGCGACCGCATGGACCCAGCCGTTCGGGACCTTGCGCCGGTCGATCACCTCTCCGCTGCTCGGCTCCAGCACGCAGACGTTGTCGCCCTTGACCGACGCGAAGAGCTTCCCGCCCGCGAGCGTCAACCCCGTGACCCCCGCTGACCCCTCGATCGGCGCGACCTGCCAGGCGATGCGCTTCTCGACCGGATCCCACGCGTAGATGACGGCTTCCGTCGCCGTGGGCGTCGAACCGCCGCCGCCGGCAATGCCGGTGCCGCCGAAGACCAGGCCGGTCCGCGGGTCGTGTGCCAGCGCGGTGATCGACTGGTCGGGCACGAGGTTGCGGTAGTTCTCGACCAGCTCCCAGCGCTCCGGGGCGAACACGCCCATCGCGCCGCCGAGCTGACCGTAGTCGGGGACACTGCCGACGTAGAGCTGATCCCGCGGTCCGACGATCATCGCCTGGGGGCGGTGGTGGCCGTCGCCGAGCTTGCCGAAGCCACGCGGGTTGCTTTCGGGCTCGGTCCCGAACGCCCACGGCCGGGCCGGCTCGTAGACCGACAGGTAGGCGCCGGGGTAGGCCGCGACGAACAGGCGCTCGCCGATGACGGCCATCGAGTAGATCTCGCCGCCGACCGGCGTCGGGTTGCCGAGCTGCTCGCTCTCGCCCGTCGTCGGGTCATAGCGGAACATGCGTAGCGGAATGATGCTGGAGCCGTAGATACACCCGTCGGGCCCCTCGTCCACCATGAACAGCCTGCTGCCCGGCGCCTCGTAGTCGAACTCGTACCAGGCTATCTCGCCGGTGTCGCGGTCCACGAGGCTGTAGCGGCCGTCCGGGTCGAACACGCCCAGCACGCGGCCATCCGCCATCGGCTGCTTCTCCCACCGCCCTAACTCGTCGTCCGCGACCGCGATGCTCTCCCCGCCCACCAGCCGGTGCCAGCCATCGTTGTCCCAGTAGTACACGGTGCGGTCCTGGGCGCGGTACATCTTCCCCCACGCGTGGTAGCCCTCGGGGAGCATCGAGCCGCGCCTCTGCTCGTCGGTGCGCACCGAGTGGTGCTCGCCGGTGTCGGGATTGAGCGCGATCATGTCCCACTCGGCCGTGCCGATGGCGGCGTACACCCACCCCTCGGCGCCGACGAAGTTGGGGCGCGCGTACGTGCCTGTCTCGGTGAAGGGCCCGTACTCGCGGGTCCGGCCCGTCTCGATGTTGTAGGCCAGGACCAACCCGTGACCGTACGTGCCGCCGTAGATGGTGTCCTCATCGGCGGTGAGCTTCCAGATGATCGTCTCCGTGTCCGAGAGGTCCACCTCGTGCTGCAGGCCCCGCTCGGAGTGGGCCGGATCGAGAACCCAGAGGGAGACTCCCCCGCCGCCACCGTGGACCGCCATGTAGATCCGGCCGTCCGGCCCGACAATCGAGTGCCAGGAGCCCTTGCCCTCCGGCCCGTCGAAGCGGCGCGCCTCGCCGCTCGCGGGGTCGATCTGCAGCAGGAAGAACAGCTCGCCCGCCGACATCATGTTGGCGTACACCTTTGTGCTGCGCCCGTCGGCGTCGGGGCCGACCATCGCGTTCATGACGTTGGCATGATGCACCGGCACCCCGAGGTCCACGAACTCACCCGCCCCACAGTGCCGGCCTGCCAGCAGCACCAGCGCCGTCACTAACAGCGCGCTGCGCACGTCCCTCGCCAGACTCATCGCGCAATGTCCCGCATGGTGATGAGCGGCTCGAGCACTTCGGCCAGACTCGCCGAGGCGTAGCACAGGTAGCGCCACTCGTCATGGCTCGGGTCCCCGCTCTCGATGACCGTGTAGACCGACGATGGCGAGTGCGGCGAGACCATGTGGTAGACCCCCTGCATGATACCGGCCAGCGCCTCCGGCGAGGCCTCGATCTGCTCGTGGTAGTACTGCAGCGCGCCGAGGGTGATGGCGCTGCGCCCGCCGCTCGACATCCACCAGCGCGTCGGGCCGCCCACCCAGGGCACCAGCGTCTCGCGCATGCGCTGCTCGAGGCCGGCGCGGACCTGCTCGTCCTCGATGAAGTAGTGCGCCCACTGCGCGGCCTCGGCGGACACGCTCAGCGACTTGATTCCGGCGTCGAGATACCACCGCGCGTCCGCCAGCGCCATCTCGCGGTCGGCGGGATCAGCCGTGATACGCTGCCACGCCGACGCGGCGGCCAGCGTGCAGGTGCAGACGAAGTCGAAGCCCTTGTCGGAGCGGAAGGGCTCCTCGCGCACGCCCTCGCCGCCCACCTGACTGAAGCGCTCGCGGAAGACCCAGCCCACCGCAATGGTCCCGTCCTCCATCCGGAAGCCCTCGCGGTATCCGAAGTAGCTGCGCAGCGAGTCGAGGTAGGCCCGGCGGCGCTCGGGGGGCACGTAGCTCACCAGCCGCGCCATGCCGATGGCGATCTCGCCGCCGTCGGCCACATAGCAGGCCTCTCCCTGGTCGGTGATGCCGTAGCCCATGCGGTAGCCGCCGTCCTCGCGCTGGACGGCGATCTCGTGGTCGCCCCAGCGGATGGCGGCGGCGAGGTAGCGCTCATCGCCGGTCAGGTCGTA
>JALGUI010000357.1 GCA_029820915.1 Candidatus Zipacnadia bacterium
TGACGAGGTCGCCACGTTGTGGATGCTCGGCCGCATCGCCTTCAACGGCGTGCGGCGAGCGCGGCTGGAGATGGGCGAGGCGGTGATCGTCTTCGGCCTGGGGATCATCGGCCAGTTCACAGTCCAGCTCGCGCGACTCGACGGCGCGCGACCGGTCATTGGCGTGGACCTCTCGCCCATGCGCCGCGAGTTCGCCGAGATCGGCGGCGCCGACCTCGTGCTCGACGGCGCGGCTGATGACCTGGCCGAGCGCGTCGCCGAGGCCACCCGCGGGCGCATGGCCGACTGCGTCTTCGAGGTCACGGGCGTGGCGTCGCTCATCCCGCGCGAGATGGACCTGCTGCACCGCCAGGGGCGGATCGTGATCGTGTCGAGCCCGCGCGGCAAGACCGAGTTCGACTTCCACGACTACGTCAATTCGCCCAGCCACACCATCATCGGCGCCCACAACGGCTCGCACCCGCAGTTCGCCACGCCCTACAACATGTGGACGCCGCACCGCAACACCGAGCTGCTCTTCGATCTGATCGGCGCGGGCGAGTTGGGCATCGAGCACATCATCACCCACCGCTACGCCTGGGCTGACGCGCCCGATGCCTACGACATGCTCATGGTCCCGCCCCTGGGCGGGACCAGAACTGGCGCGGTCATCCTCGACTGGAGCGCCTGAGGTAAGCGCTCCTCGAAGGCAAGCGGCGCCGCCCCGTGGGAAGGGCGGCGCCGCTCAGGGCGCGTCGCTGCGACGTGCCTACTTGTCCCAGTCGAAGTATGGGTGGTTGTTCCGGTTGTTGTACAGCGCCATGTGCTTCATGGCCTTGGCGTGCCCGTCGCAGAAGCCCGCGTTGCCCGTACCGGTGTGGCGCTCGATGAAGTTGAAGCCCGGCCGCGCCCAGTTATGGGGCCCGAAGATCCAGTTGTGGCTGCCGCCGCAGATCTGGCAGTTGCTGCCGTCCGGGTCGCACTGGAACGGCCCGGCGCTGGGCAGGTGGCCGCGGCCCGGCGCGTTGGGGTCCTGCATCACATCGCCCATCATGTAGATCTCCGCCGGCCGCCTGACCATGGCCAACTTGCGCGTGGCCGGCACGGTGCCCGAAGTGAACAAGCCGATGTGGTAGCCGTAGCTGCGGTGTTCCAGGTAGCTGATAGGCATCGTCACCGTGCCATCGGATGACGGACAGTTGTAGACCTGCGCGTTCTTGATGTAGGGCTGGATGAGCTGGGCCAGCCCGTAGCGAGACCCGACGGGCGGCACGTTGTAGAGGAAGGGGAAACACTCGTCATAGTCCCCGACGTACATCAGGATCGCCAGCGAGATCTGCTTCACATTGCTCAGACAGGACGCCTGGCGCGCCTTCTCGCGCGCCCGGGCGAAGACGGGGAACAGGATCGCCGCCAGAATGGCGATGATCGCAATGACCACCAGCAATTCGATCAGTGTAAATCCGCGCTTCATTTGAACTGCCTCCTCCCGCTAATAGGTACCTTATGGGATACTTCGTCGCAACAAGCCATTCATCCTTCAAATGCCGACACATACTTTCTTGCTACGTTCATTCTATGAGCCCGCGGTCTCGACATGCTCCCGCGGGCTTACCCACTCCCCGCTCTCGGCCGCGACGTAGAACGCCGCGTCCACCTCCAACTCGCGCAGGCCGTCCAGCCCCGTCGCCGTGGGGATGTCGGCGCCGTCGCGCACGTGGTCGCACAGCGCCGCGACCTCCCGATCGAAGGTCTCGTCGAAGCCCGCGCGCGGGTTGTCGTGCGCCTGCCGGATGATGGTCTCCTGGCCCCTGTCGTGCGGGTAGACCTCAAGCCCGCCCGCGATGTCGCGCAGCACCGCCGTCCCCTTGCTCCCGCACCACTCGATGCGCAGCATGTCATGCTGCCCCGGCCTGACCCCCTCGCCCAGCAGCGTGCCGACGGCGCCGCACTCGAAGCGCAGCGATCCCGCCCGCGTCCGCCTGTCGTCCGGGCCCGACATCGCGGCGGCGACCGCCTCGACCTCGCCGCAGAACCAGCGGAGCAGGTCGATCACGTGCGCCCAGCACGCCAGCCGCGTCGAGGCGTGCACGTACTCCAGCTCGCCCAGCTCGCCCTCGTCGATCATGGCCTTCAGCCGCTGCGCGTACTCGCCAAAGCGGTAGTTGTAGGCCATGAACAGCTCGGCCCCCCGCTGCTCGGCGGTTTCCACCATGCGCCGCCCCACCTCCACGTCGCTCGGGCGCACACTGAACTGGTGCTGCGCGGAGTACAGGGGCTTTTCCGCCAGCGTCGTGAAGCCGCGCTCGACCGCCTGGAGCACCGGCACGTCGCGGTCCTGCTCGCGCGTGCACACGTCCACGATGTCCGGCGCCTCTGCCTCGAGCATCTCGACGACATCGGTGTACGGCTTCCCTCCATACTCGTCGGCGTAGGCGCTGGCCTTCTCAGGGATGATGTCGCACATCGCGACGAACTCCGCATCCTCGACGAGCCCGAAGCCGTGGATGTGCCGCCGTGCGATGCCCCCGCACCCAATGACCGCGACCTTAATCGACATGTCGGTCCCTCCATTCTCAGACGTACACGCCCGCCGCTGCTTCGCCGGGTCCCCCCCCGCCCCCTTCCTCCAGGCAGGTTCACTCCGAACGCCCGGCGAACCGGCGGACGGTGTGGAGCGAACGCAGTCGATGGAGGGAGCCACGTGAGCACTGAGGACCGCGAACAGATCGCCGCGCTGTACGATGAGAGCGACCGGGAGGTGGTCGCGGCCGCCAGGCAATCGAAGCACGCGGCCGCGGGAGGGCGTATCGACCAGCTCGGGAAGCTGGCCCAGGCCATGGGCGTCCGGCACATCGGCATCGCCTACTGCGTGGCCTTCGCCGATGAGGCGGAGCGACTGGCCGAGATGCTGCGGCCCCAGTTCGAGGTGACGGCCGTGGACTGCAAGGTGTTCGACCTGCAGACTGGGGACATCGTGGCCGGCGCCGACGGCGGCATGTGCAATCCGGCCGGCCAGGCCAAGGTGCTCAACGATGCCGGGTGCGACTTGAGCATCGAGATGGGCCTGTGCCTGGGGCACGACATGATCTTCCGGAAGCACTCGAACGCGCCGGTGACGGTGCTGACCGTGAAGGATCGCGCGACCGACCACAACCCGCTGTCCGCATTGAGCTAAGGGAGGGCTCGCCGTGAGCGATCGCATCAACTGGGTGCGCACTGTCTACGAGGACGGCCGGCACAACGCCTTCACCGACGTCAAGCTCTTCCAGGGCCGATGGTACGTGTGCTTCCGCTCCGCCACGAGCCACGCCGGCATGGACGGCGTGATCCGCGTCATCGCCTCCGATGACCTCGAGCAGTGGGAGGAGGTCGCCCTGCTGTCCACCGTGCTCGATGACCGCGACCCGAAGTTCGCGGTCTACGAGGACACGCTGTGGGTCCTCGCCCCGACGCGCACCCCGCACTGGGACAGGAGCGAGCACCGCGGCCGCGCATCGTGGCGCTTCCAGAGCGTCGGCTGGAGCAGCGCGGACGGGCGGAGCTGGTCGGCGGGTACGGTCCTCGAGCCCATCGACCACCGCCACCGTTTCTGGCGGCCGCGCGCGCACGACGGCGCGATGTGGGTGGCGCTGCACTGCACCAACGCGCCGGAGGGCGTGCTGGAGCACTCCGCCCTGTGGCGCACCACGGAGATGGCGAAGTGGCAGTTCGTGTCGATGATCCACGAGGGCGACTACGCCAACGAGACGGACATCGAGTTCCTCGATGACGGCACGCTGGTGGCCTTCGTCCGGCGCGAGGACGCCGGCGGCGCGGGTACCCCCTTCAAGACCTCGCGCCCGCCCTACACCGAATGGGAGCAGCACGATCAGCCGCTGGACGTCCGCGGGCCGATGCTTGCGCAGGCGGACGGGATGCTGTACGTCGTCGGGCGCTATCTCGAGCCGAGGGCGGAGGAAGAGGGCTCCTATCGCGACACGCGGCTGTACCGGGTGGGCGATGACTGGCAGCTCGAAGAGCTGCTGGTGCTGCCCGCCCCCGACTTCGCCCCCGAGCGCGCGGGCGACAACTCGTACGCGGGCTACCACTACTTGGGCGACGGCGAGCTACTGCTGAGCTGGTACTCGGGCACCGGCGACGAGGCGAACATCTACGTCGCGTCTATCGACATCTCGTGAGCGGGAGTGGCACAGGTAAGGCGCAAGCCGACGCTACCAGAGCGTCGTCACTGAGAGCGGCCCGGTCCCATCCGATGGTACGGAGACGGCAGGCAGTGCTGCCGCGGAAGAGGGCGCGCCGTCGCTTCGGCGACGCTGCACCCACCGAGGGAAGCGAGACATGATCGCCCTCCTGCAGAACAGACGCGAAGAGATCGCCGCTCTGTGTCGGCGCCATCGGGTCCGGCGCCTTGAGGTCTTCGGTTCCGCTGCGGCCGGGCACTTCGACCCGCAGAGCAGCGACCTTGACTTCCTGGTCGATTTCCATCCCCTGGGCCCCGGGGAACATGCCGAGGCCTACTTCGGGCTGCTCGAGGATCTCCAGGACCTGCTCGGCTACCCTGTGGACCTGGTCATGACCCGCGCCATCCAGAACCCCTACTTCCTGCAGGCCGTCGAGGGCACACGGGAGGTGCTGTATGCGGCTTGAGGTCAGGAAGCTCCTTGAGGACGTCCGCCGAGCGGCGGAACTCATTGCCCGCTTCGTGGAAGGCAACACCCTCGCGGATTATGCCCGGGATCCTCTGGTGCGCTCCGCCGTGGAGCGGCAGTTCGAGATCATCGGCGAAGCGCTCAACCGCCTCACCAAGGCGGACCGGTCCGTAGCCGAACGCATCACCCATGCCTCGCGCATCATTGCCTTTCGCAACATTCTCAGCCACGGCTATGACCTGGTGGACCACCAGGTAGTTTGGGATGTGATCGAGACTCACCTGCCGGTCCTGCGCCGAGAGGTCCGGGCTCTGATGGCCGAAGCGCAGGA
>JALGUI010000358.1 GCA_029820915.1 Candidatus Zipacnadia bacterium
GTCGCCGTCATCCGCCCCGCTTCCCCTCTTTCGCCGCCGTTGCCTTTGCCGTTTGTAGGACAGGCTTCCAGCCTGTCTGCCGTTCGTTGTCCGCGCGGCGAAGGCAACGGCACCCTCAACGGCATTCACAGGTCCCGCCCCTGGGCGGGACCCTGCGGTTAGCGGCGAACGGCGCCTCCGGCTGTTGCCGTCGGTGGGACAGGCCACCCGCCGACGCTTCGCGTCGGGCCCGTCGCCGTTGTCGTCGCCTACTCGATCGAGTCACACCTGAGATGCGCAGACCTCTTGACATGTGCGGCCAGGGCCATTAGGATTCAAGCGATTACTGAAATGCTGGCCGGCCACCAGGGCGCGGGCAACGTAGAGGAGCTGTTCAAGGCCCTCGGCTCCGAGAGCCGTATCAGGATCGTGCGGGCCCTGCGGGACCGTGGCCTGTGTGTGGGCGCACTGGCGACTCGGCTGGAGATGACGCAGAGCGCCATCTCGCAGCACCTGCAGGTGCTGCGGACAGCGGGCCTGGTCACCTCTGACAAGCGCGGCAGCTTCGTTCACTACAGCCTCAGTGAGGACGCCCTCGACAAGTGCCACGCGGCCCTCGATGACATCCTGGGCAGATCGTAGCATCAGCTACCCGTAGGAGGGAGACACGCCATGTGTGACCGCAAGTGCTGTCAGAAGCCGGAGGAGCTTGTCGGCGAGCCCAAGGAGTGCTCGCCGGAGCAGATCAGGAAGTGCCACGGCGACGTCAAGGAGCACCCCTGCGAGGAGCAGAGCAACGATGACTGAGCCGAGCAGCGGTGACGACCGCCCGGAGGACTCAGGCGAGCACTCCCGGTCGGGGGCGCTCCCCGACTACTACCCGATGGTGGCTGCGGACGTGCTGCGCCTGTGCAGGCCGCGCCACGACGGCCTCTGGGTGGACCTGGGCGCGGGGAAGGGGCAGGTTGCACTGGCGCTGGCCGAACAGTGCCACGCCGGTCTCGTGCTGGTGGACCCCAATGCCGAGGCGGTCGGTGCCGCGGTACCGGATGCGGCCGCGAAGGGCCACGGGGGCCGGGTCGATGTGCTGTGCGGGCGGGCCGAGCAGTTGCCGCTGGCGGATCGGTCCGTGGACCTGGTGGTCAGCCGCGGCTCGATCTACTTCTGGGATGACCAGCCGCGGGGTCTGGCTGAGGTCTACCGCGTTCTGCGCACGGGCGGCCAGGCGATGATTGGCGGAGGGTTGGGGCGCGACTACCCACCGTGGGCGCGCCAGGAGTTCATCCGTCGCCGCCACGAGGGCGTGCAGCGCAGGGGGCCGGAGGCGTACGAGCGTTTTCTGGGGCTGCGCAGCCCCGAGACGTTCCGCCGGTGGGCGAGTGAGGCCGGCCTGCCTCGCTTTGAGGTCATCGGCGAGGGCGGCCAGCCTCCGGATGATCCGCGGGCCGGCCTCGGCATCTGGTTGCGTTTCGGTCGATGAGGAGGCACGCGATGGACACGGTCATCAGGGTTGAGGGCCTCACGATGTGCTACGGGGAGCACCTGGCTGTCGATCACATCGACTTCGAGGTGCATCGCGGCGAGGTGTTCGGCTTCCTGGGCCCCAATGGCGCCGGGAAGACCACGACGCAGCGCTTGCTGACGGGTGTGTTGCCGCCGAGCGAGGGCAGCGCCTGGGTGCTCGACCACGACATGGCCACCGACCCGGTCGGGGCCAAGGAGCACGTGGGCGTCGTGCCGGAGGTCGCCAACCCGTATGCGGAGTTGTCCGGCTGGGACAACATGCTCTTTGTGGGCGAGCTCTACGGCCTCGCCGGCCGCACCAGCAGGCGGCGGACGGAGGAGTTGCTCAAGGAGTTCGGGCTCTGGGAGCGGCGTGGTGACATCGCCAAGCGCTACTCAAAGGGCATGAGGCAGCGGCTGATACTGGCGATGGCGCTCACGCATGACCCGCAGGTGCTGTTCCTCGACGAGCCCACCGCGGGGCTGGACGTAGAGAGCCAGCGGATGATCCGGGGCAAGGTGCAGGAGCTGGCGGGGCAGGGCGTGGCGATCTTCTACACCACGCACAACATCGAAGAGGCCAACGTGCTGTGCGATCGGGTGGCGATCATCCGCCAGGGCCGCATCGTGGCGCTGGACACCCCCGAGCGGCTGAAGTCGGCGTTCACGCGGAGCCAGTCGGTGGAGGTCAGCTTCGGCGAGGCCGTCGAGGCCGAGCTGCTCAGTGGCCTGGCCGGTGTCACGCGCGTGGAGAAGCAGGGCGACAAGCTGCGGGTCTACACGACCTCGCCGGGGTCGGTGGCGATGCAGCTCACCGACTTCGCGCGGGTGCGGCACATGGCGATCATCGGCGTCAACACGCTGGGCCCGAGCCTCGAGGATGTCTTCGTCACGCTGTCCGGCGTTGACGCGGGCCATGAAGGGGATGTCGCCCGATGACAGCGCTGCGCAAGTCGTGGGCGGTCGCGAAGAAGAACGTCCGGATCTACTACCTCAGGGGACCGGTGCTGATCTTCGGCATTCTGTTCCCGGCCTTTCTGTTTCTGGCGTTCGCCATCGGCCGCAACGTGCCGCCTGAGAACCTGGTTCCGGGGCTGATCGGGATGTCGCTGTTCTTCACCGCCTCGGCGATCACTCCGACGGTGCTGCCCTTCGAGACGCGGACGCGCACGCTGGAGCGGCTGCTCGCGGCGCCCGTGACGCTGCCGGTGCTGGTGGGCGGCGACGTGCTGGCGGCCTTCATGTTCGGCGTGTTCCTGTCGATGGTGCCTATTCTGCTCAGCTTTCTGGCGCTGGATGCGGCCTTGACTCACCCCCTGATGCTCGTGTTGGCGGTGGTACTGTCGGCGGTGTGCTTCGCCACGCTGGGGACACTGTTCTCGACCCCGCCGACGGATAACCCCTCGTCGATCATGACCCTCTCGAACCTGGTGCGGCTGCCGCTCATCTTCGTCAGCGGAGTGTTCCTGCCCATCAGCGAGATGCCCACCTGGGGCCAGTGGCTGTCGCGAGTGTCGCCGCTGACCTACACCACCGAGCTGGTGCGCCATGCCACCGGGCACAGCACGCACCTGGCGGCCTGGGCGTGCATCGCGGCCCTCGTCGGCTTCTCGCTGGCCTTCTGGTGGATCAGCCTGGCGCTGCACAGCCGCAACATGAGTCGGAGACTGTGGCTGTAAGTGGCCCCAGGCACATCCGGCCCGGGCTGTTGGGAGGCAACAGCAGCGGCGCTTCGCGCCGCCCCCGGCGGGGGCGCCGGGGGCACAACGACAACGTCTTCAGTACGCCCCGCTGCCGAAGAGAACCACGGGAAGCGTGCGTAGCAGGATCATCAGGTCCATCGACAGCGAGCGGTTGTTGATGTAGTAGAAGTCGTACTCGATGTTCTCGATGAGCGGCAGGTCCTTGCGGCCCACTATCTGCCACAGGCCGGTCAGCCCCGGGCGCACCTGCAGCCGTAACCGCTGCCACGGCTGGTAGCGCTCGACGAGGAAGGGCATCTCCGGCCGCGGCCCCACCAGGCTCATCTCCCCGCGCAGCACGTTGACGAGCTGCGGCAGCTCGTCCAGGCTGAAGACGAGCTGCGGCAGCTCGTCCAGGCTGAAGCGGCGCAGCCCGTGCCCGACCGGCGTGATGCGCTCGTCATCGTCGTCGGTGGGCGCGGGCGCGTACGGGTCGGCGTCCGGCCGCATGGTGCGGAACTTAAGCATGGTGAAGGGCTCGCCGTCGAGGCCGATGCGCTCCTGGCGGAAGACGGCGCTCGCACCCGTCTCCCGGCGGATCAGAGGCGGCACGATCAGCCACACCGGCAGTGTCAGCACGAGCAGCACGAGGCTGCCGATGACGTCCAGCCCGCGCTTGATCGCCTCCTGCCACCACGCGAAGCTCCGGCGGCCCAGCGGGACCACGGGCAGGTCGGCGAGGCCCGAGATCTCCATCGAGCCCGTGAGGAGCTGCAGCGGTCCGGCCACCAGGCTGAAGTGCACGGGCAACTCGCGGCACCGCGCAATGATCGCCATGAGCCGGTCCACGTCCAGATCCGGGTTCGCCACCAGCACCTCGTCTATCTCGTGCTCCCCGAGGACCGCGGGCAGGTCGTCGAGCCGCCCCAGCACCGGCAGGCCGTTCACCGTCCGGGGCGCGGTGTCGGCGCACGCGAAGCCCACGAGCGTGTAGCCCAGCGAGTGGTAGCGGCGAATGCGCTCGGCGACGACCTGCCCGAGGTCGCCGCAGCCGACGATGACGGTGCGCGACTCGGCGGCCGGGCGGCCGAGGACCCGACGACGGTAGTACGCCAGCAGCGCCCGCTCGCACACCGCCAGTACCATGCCGCACAGCCAGAACAGGATGAGCATGGCGCGCGAGTAGTCCGTGCGTGACAAGAAGGAGGTCGCCGCGATGAGGATGGCCGCCACGGCCACCGCGCTCACGGTTGCCACCGCCTCGGCCAGCGGCGAGCGGAAGCGCCTCACCTCATAGAGGTCGCGGGCGAAGAAGGCGAGCAGCCACAGCACGACCACGGCCGGCGCGGCCCGCGCGTACAGCTCAGGCGAGTGAGCGAGCGGCATGAGGATCGAGTGCGGGACGTGCAGGCGCACCACGTAGGCCGCGGTCATGGCCGCGAGGCACACGAGGGTGTCGCCGGCGACCAGCGCGGCCGTCATGCGTCGCTCGAAGGCCTGTCTGGGCGGAGCTGCGGTCGGGCTCATTCGCCCCGTTCCCGTGGGAGCTATGTCGCCAGCGCCAGGACCCACCAGCACGCGACCAGCAGCGCCAGCCCGAGCACCGGGAAGCAGCCGGTCGTGGGTTGGACGACCCACTCTCGGCCGAGCGTGACGTTGCGGAAGACGTTCTGCGCGCGGTCCTCGCGCTGCTGGATCAAGGCGAACTCGTCGCCCGGTCCGATCTCGATGTCTCGGTGTCCGACGAAGGTCAGCAGCGTCTGCTTCGGCTCTTCGGCGCAGGGCAGGTAGCGAAGCCGCCAACTGCGCACGCCGCTGCGCGGCGACGCCTCGCCGGCCGGGGTCGAGTCCAGGCGGCCGAGCACATAGAAGTACGCCCGGCGACACAGCGGGCAGTGCACCTCACCCTCGGGCCCGAGCGTCGTGAGCACGCGCACCCGGCCGGCGCAGCCCGGGCGCGCGCACGGAAGCACCACCACCGCCTCGTCGGTCAGCAGACACGACGAAGCGCTCTCGGGCCGGCCCGGCGGCTCTTCGGCCCCGGCCTGCTCGTCGTCGGGCCGCACCTCGGCGGCCTTCCGGCCGCAGCCAATGCAGTAGGCGTCCGTCGGGAAGACCCTCGTGCCGCAATACCGGCAGTGCGTGCTCTCCGTCGCTATCTCCCCCTGGCGCGTCCATGCGAGCTTACGATGTATCCCTGGCCACGAGTGTCAGGTCGATGTGCTGGCCGACGCCGTCGTCGTCGGGGATCGCCTGCACCGCGACGTTCCACTCACCGTGCTCGGCGGTGCTCAGGTGGATCGTGCCCACCGCCGGCTCGGAGATCCAGTACGGGATGTTGGCCATGAGCTTGATGCGGCGGCACAGCGGGCCGAAGAACTCCGGGTCGATCTCCTGCAGCGGCTCCCAGCGGCCGCCGACCTCGGCCTCCGCCGCGCCGCCCTCGGCGCCGCCGGCGATGCGCAGGCGTCGAGCCCCCAACTCGATGGCGCGGGTGAGCAGGCGCTTGGATGTCAGCACCGCGGGCGCGGGCGCCGCCTGCTCGGCCAGTTCGGCCAGGCGCGCGCGGGCGGTGGGGGCGACGTTGAGCGAGGCGTGCTCGTGCAGGCAATCGGCGACCCCGACCAGCGCGTCGGCCAGCCGTCCGGTGGCCTCACCCGCCAGCACGGCCGCGCGCACCAGCGGCGGGAAGACGTCGTCGAGCTCCGCGATGCGCTGCGCCAGCGAGTCCCCGGCCTGGACGGAGATCTCCAGTGACACCGTCACCGGCGCCAGCGGCTCGATCTCCTGCGCCACCACCTCGAGGGCGCTGAGCACCGGCACCTCGAGCCGAAGCAGCGTCCCCAGCTCGCGGCACCACAGCGCCAGCACCGCCCGGTCTACGCGCCGCTGGTCCATCTGTCGCCCGCCTCCCGCGCGCCCCACCCATGGACGGCGGACGCCCTCGCCCGCCGAGCACGGGATCCGCGCCGCTGCGTTATTCGTCCCGCATATCGCGCACGGCCCGCGCGCCCCTGTCGCGCGCCTCGTCGAGGACGCCCGGCGTCTCGGCGACCGCGCCCCACTTGGCGACGGCCGCGCCCACCTCGCCCAGATACCGCGCATTGAAGCCCTGCGCCCACCTCTTCACCGGCTCGATCACCCAGTGGCTCTGGTCCTCGTCGGGCGCGCCCCAGGCGGTGATGACGAAGAAGCCCGAGCCCGCCATGCCGCCGCGCAGCCACGGGGTCATGTAGTAGGCCGACTGACGGTCGATCAGGCACTTCATCTGCGCCGACACGCCCTGCCAGTAGACGGGGCTGGCGAAGACTACAATGTCGGCGGCGGCCATCCTGTCGAGAACGCCTCGCGCGTCATCATCGGCGCGGATGTCCTCGCGCTCCTCGAAGACATCGCCGACGGGGCCGATGGGGCGGATGTGCAGGTCGTCGAGGAAGATCATCTCGACCCCGGCGCC
>JALGUI010000359.1 GCA_029820915.1 Candidatus Zipacnadia bacterium
CGTGACCGTCGGCTGAGCCTGTTGCCAGTCAGCCCACGCCGCCGCGAGTTCATCGGCCGAGAGCGCCCGGTCATGGACCTGCACGGAGGCCACGCCGCCGGCGTACCAGCCGTTCAGGTTCGAGTAGCCGCCGATGACCAGTGGCGTGTCGGGCTCGGAGACCAGCGCGCCCGTGAGGGGCTTCTCCTGGGCCGGTTTGCCATCCACGTAGAGCCGGGCCGCGGCCCCGTCGTAGGTGAGCGCGAGATGATGCCAGCCGGTCTCGATGGGCGCGGTCGGCCCTGCCTGTCCGGCTACGGTCGCGACCCGCCCGGTCCAGTTGCCCTGCGGGTCGGTGAGGATGCCGAAGACGTCGCCCGTCGGGCCACCGTAGTTGTCGCGGCAGGCGATCCCGGCGTAGGCGCCCCGGTCGTTCTCCTGCAGCACCACGATCGCGAGCGTCATGGCCTCCCAGCCATCGCCCAGCGCCGGCGCGACCGCGTAGCGCTGCGGGCCCGTGCGCAGGAACGAGCGCCCCATGAACTCCTCGGCGGATGCGCCATGAAGCTGCAGGTCATGACCGTTGCCGGAGGCGTCGGCGATGGCGTCGCCATCGACGTTGGCCACGTCCCACGAGGCGACAGGGCCCTCGGCCGCGAGTGCGAGCGATCCGGCAAGCACAAGCAGAGCGAGGAGCGCCGCAGGTCGGTGCACGGCGGATGGTGATGGCACGATGTGATCGCCCTTTCGGGGAGCGTCGTCAGCGTCGGCGTGGCCGGGGTCGGCGCAACGTCCGGCAATTCGTGCTGCGCCCGACCTTGTCCTTGCCGCGGCAGTTAAACGGGCAGGACCGCCCTGCAACTGCGGCGAAGGAGCCCGCCGGTCCACTACGCCGGAGGTATGTGTTGTGGCATCGCTCAATATCGCCTACATCGGCGCCGGGAACTTCAGCAACGGCTTGATCTTTCCACAGCTTGACGGCCATGACGTGGAGCCGGCGGCCGTGTGCGACCTCGAGGAAGAGAAGGCTCGCAGGGCCGCGGCGTGCTACGGCTTCGCGCGCGTCTACGCCGACTTCCGCGAGATGCTGGAGCGCGAGCGGCCCGACGCGGTGTTCTGCGTCGGCCGCCAACAGATGCAGTGCGAGGTCGGCGTGCAGGTGCTGCGCATGGGCTTCCCGCTCTACGTGCAGAAGCCCGCGGCCTCCTCGTCGGCGCGAGTGCGCGAGATGGCCGACGCCGCCGCGCAGGCGGGCGTCGTCTGCCACGTCGGCTTCAACCTGCGCTTCGCCCCCGCGGTGCGCCGGACGGCTGAGATCCTGGCCACCGCGGAGTTCGGCCGGCCGACGCTCATGGTCTTCCGCTACGGGCTGATGGCCGACCGCGTGTGGCGACGCGCGATCCTCGACCAGAACGTGCACGCGGTGGACACGATCCTGCACCTGCTGGGCGACTGGGAAAGCGTGCGCGTGACGCCGCTGCTGCAGGAGGATGCGCGCGGTTACGTGGCGACTGTAACGCTGCAGAGCGGGGCCATCGCCTCGCTGAACGTGACCTCCGAGATGGACGCCACCGACGAGTTCATCTACTTCGAGATCACCGGGCGGAGCGGACACGCGGTCTTCTCGCATGACGGCGATCTGCGCTACCACCGCCCGGACGGCGATGACCTGTGCATGCAGCTCGGCACCTGGAACCGCCGGCGGCTCATCGACTGGTGGGGCTACTTCGACGACGTGGCGAACTACCTCGCGGCCGTGCGGGGAGATGAGCAGGACGGCTCGTCGGTCACAAGCACTATCCGCACGATGGAACTGTGCGAAGAGATCCACCGGCAGTGCCGGGAGGGAGGCGCGCCCGAGTGAGGTTCTCGGCCATCATCCACGCCATGACCTTCGACGGGCAGGACACGCTGTCGCTGCCCGAAGCCCTCACCACGCTGCGCGAGTGCGGCTTCGAGGGCGTCATGCTCATGTCCGTCCCGGGGCGGCCGACGCTGACCCCCGACAGCGTCCCGGACGCCTGCCTGCTCGACCTGCCACGCTCTGACCTCGATCTGGTCCGGCGCGTCGCCGTCGAGGCCGGGGTGGAGGTGGTCGGGCTCTACAGCTCGGGCATCGACCCGACGCGCGAGGACGCACTCGAGGACAGCGTCGCGAGCCTGCGCGCCGCCTGCGAGGTCGCGCGCGAGCTGGGCTGCCGGCACATCGGCCACCCGGGCGGGCGGGCTCCGTCCCCGGGGTTGGCGGTCGAGGCCAAGCTGGCGCACATCAAGAGGCTGGCCCGGATCGTGGACGCCGTGGCCACCGAATTCGAGGAGATGCTCTTCGCGGTTGATGCGCACTACCACGGCACCGTGGAGACCGTCACCGACTGCGAGCGCTACGTCGAGGAACTCACCACGCCGCGCGCGGGCATCCTGCTCAACACCGGGCAAATGACCACCTGCGACCAGCCCGGCTGGGAGCTGCTGGAGCGCCGCCCCGAGCGCGTGCCGGTCATCGGCTGGAAGGACCATCGCCCCGACCCGGATGGCAGCCGCCCGTTCCTGTCGGTACAGCTCGGGACCGGCGAGACGCCGCTGGGCCGCTACGTCGAGGCCGCGCGTGGGCAGGACGTGGATCGCGTGCACGTCATCAACGTCGAGCATGTGCCGATGGAGGACAAGGCCGCCGCCCTGCGCGCGAGCCTGGAGCACGTGCAGGCGCTGCGCGACGGGACGTGACAGGGAGAGAGACGATGAGCCCGACGAGACTCGCGCTCCTCGGCACCGGCGGCCGGGGGCAGATATACGTTGACGTGATGAACCGGATGGAGCCCGGCCGCGCGGAGTGGACCGCGATGGTCGGGCGCACGCCCGCGACCGTCGCCAACTTCTGCGAGGAGAACGCGCTCGACTGCCCGCAGGTGATCGGCGTCGATCGGCTCGCGGAGATGGATGATGTGGATGCAGTGCTCGTCTGTACGCCCGACTACGCCCACCGCGAGCCGGCGGAGGCGTGCTTCGCGGCGGGCAAGCACTGTCTGGTCGAGAAGCCCCTCGCCACCAACCCCGAGGACGCCGCCGCCATCTGCCAAGCTGCACGCGCGTCGGGTAAGATCCTGCACCTGGGCTTCGTGCTGCGCTACGACCCGCTGGCGCTCCGCATGAGGGAGCTGGTGCAGGGCGGGGCCATCGGCAAGCCCATCGCCGCCATCGTCCACGAGGCGGTGGGCTGGTTCCACGGCTCGACCTACATGCGCCGCTGGAACCGCTTCCGCGAGATGTCCGGCGACATGCTGCTGCACAAGGGCTGCCACACGCTGGACATCATCAACTTCATCGCCGGCGCGTATCCGACGCGCGTCGCGGCCATGGGCGGGCTGGACGTGTTCGTGCCGCGCGAGGGCGCGGCCGACTTCTGCCGCGACTGCGACCTCACCGCCGACTGCATGTACTACGCCGACCAGGGCGAGGAGTACCGCAAGCGGTTCTACGAGAACGCGGGGCCGCAGGTGCTGCCGGAGGACTACTGCGTCTACAACGTGGACAAGGACACCACCGACAACACGTCGCTGGTGGCGCAGTTCGACAATGGCAGCGCCGGTTGATCCTTATCGGCACCGACGGCGAGCTGCGCACCGACATGAGCACGTACCGCATCGAGTACTACCGGCTGCCCGACCGGCCGGTCGAGATCATCGACGTGCCCCCGCCCGAGGGCTGGGGGCATCAGCATCACGACAAGGCGTTGCTCGAGCACTTCCTGCGCCGCATCGAGCGCGAGGAGGACCCGGAGGAGGGCATCCAGGACGCGTGGATGTCCGGCGCGGTCGCCTTCGCGGCGCTGCGATCGATGGACACCGGCGAGTTCGTGGACGTTGAGAGGTTCTGAGCCGCGCCGACGCGAATCACGACGCCGCCCCCGAAATCGGGGGCGGCGTCTT
>JALGUI010000360.1 GCA_029820915.1 Candidatus Zipacnadia bacterium
CGTCCCGAGCTGCGCTCGGGCCACCCCCTCCTTCAGCGGAGCGCATCAGTTGCGCGTGTTCCTGTGTCACCACAGGGGAGGTGGCTACCTCGGCCCCGTCAGGTGCCGCTATTGTAGGATCCCGCCCAGGGGCGGGACCTGTCAATGCCGTTGGTGGTCCCGTTGCCTTCGCCGCGCGGGCAACGAACGGCAGACAGGCTGGAAGCCTGTCCCACAAACGGCAAAGGCAACGGCGGCGAGAGAGGGGGAGGAGGCTGCGCAGCAGCCGTCAGACCGCGCAGCGGTCTGCGGGGGTGAGGAAGCCGTTGGCCATCGCGGTCTACATGCTGAGATCGGTCACACCGGACGACGAGGCGCCGGTTACGACGTGGTCTCCTCGTCGGGCCGGTGGAAGGCCATGTAGCCGCCGACGATCTCGCTGGTGCCCAGGCGGCCGCCGAGGTTGGACAGCAGCATCAGCTTGCGCCCCTGGCGGACGGCGATGCCGATATGCTGCGAGCGGCCGGGCCCGTAGGTGAAGGGCCAGACCAGGATGTCGCCGGGGCGGGGCAGGCGGTCGGCGCGCTCGACGTAGCCCATGCGCGGCAAACGCGCGGCCCAGTGATGCGCGTCGCCCAAGCCCCAGCCGAGCGCCTCGCGCATGGTCGCCGCGCACAGGTTCGGCCGGTGGCTCACGCGGCTCCCGAGCATGGCGCGCACAGCCCCGTGGATCTCGCCGTCGGCGGGGTAGGTCAGAACTGTGCCGTCATCGAGAATCGTGGTCGCCATGCCGTCGATGTATGACTCGCGCCATTGGTTGATGGCCGCCAGCCGCCGCGCCTGCACGCTGTCGGGATCGCGCTCTCCGGCGAAGCGCGGCACGGGCGTCAGGCGCAGCCGCCCGGTGTAGCGGTCCCTGCGGGGCACCTGGGGCTCGGTCACGCGCTGCGTGTAGGCGTCACGCGGCCCGATGGTGGGGAAGATCTCCAGCAGTTGCAGCTCGATCTCGGCCGACGGGGGCGGCTCGCGCACGGCCTCGAGGGCCGTTGACGCGACCTTCGTCTCGCCGACGCCCGCCTGCAGCGTCATCCAGCGCAGAGCCAGGTAGGGATCGTCGGCGAACGGGCCCGAGTCGCACACCACCAGCAGCTCGACCTCAGCCGCGTCCTGTGCGGTGGCGGGCCCGATCGAAGCGACCCAGCCCTGGAACACCACCTCGGGGTAGTCGTCGAAGCAGACCGTCACGGCCCGGCCGACACGGAACTCCGGCAGGTCGCCAAGGGTCACGCACGCGGTCAGTTGGGCGAGCTGCAGGTTGGCCACGCGCAGCAACTCATCGCCCGCCTCCACCAGCGTGCCCTGTGGCGCCAGGATGTCGCTCACCAGCCCCGCGGCGTCGGCCGTCAGCTCCTGCCAGCGCGGCGCGGCGAGCTCCGTGACCTCGCGGGCCATGGGATAGCTGCGCGCCCGCGCCGAGTCGGCGGACTCCGCACGCTCGGCCGGCTCCTCCGCGCGGCGTAGCTCCACCGGCCGCGGCGGCGCCGAGGGCTCCTCGCTCTCCGCCTGTTCCGCTTCCGCCCGGCGGGTCGCCTCGCGGGCGCGTGTCTCACGCGCCTGGCGGATGGCGAAGTGCGCCGCCGCCGCCTCCTCCTCGAGGCGCGCGATCCGCTCGGCGAGGCGGTCGTAGCCGGCCTGCGCCTCGATGAGCTCCCCCTCGGCCGCCTCCCAGCCCGCGAGCGCCGACTCCAGCCGCTCCTCGGCCGGCCGCACGGCCCCGTCGGCCAGCACGCCGGCCTCGAGCAGCTCGCGGCGCTGCGCCGTCTCCTCACGCGCGGCATTGAGCGCGTCGAGCGCCTCGCGCACGCCGGTCATCGTCGCGCTGACGACCTCGCCCGCCAGCGCCGCCTTCTCGCGGAGTTCTGCCTGCTGAGCCTCGTTCGCCACGAAGTCGAAGTCGATCTCGAGCGGCGGGGGCGACGGCGCCGGAGCCGCCGCCAGGCCTGCGGCCTCGTCGGCAGTTGGGTCAGGTGGCGGGGTGGTCCCGGCGGTCGCTTCGGCGCCGGTCTCGGCGTCATCCTCGGCCCGCGGCTCCTCCTCGACGCGCCGGCGCGGTGACACCGCGATCGTCAACGGCGACACGTCGGCCGTCGCCATCAGTTGGCGCGCGCGTTCGAGGTCGGCCAGCAGTTCGGGGTCGTAGACCCGGGCAAGGGCGTCGTCGCCACGGAAGAGCCCGTGTGGCGGGAAGAGGTACTCGACAATGCCGCGCCACGCCGACCGCACGGTGTACAGGAGTGAGGCCCCGATGGACCGCCGCATCAGCCGCTCGGTGTCGGCGGCGCCGGGGCCCAGGCGGATCTCGGCGGTGGGCGTCAGCATGCGCTCGAGGAGTTCGTCCTCGGCCGCGCGGGAGTTGGCCTTGGCGTCGGCGGATGGTGTCGCGACGTCCGACGAGGTGGTGTCGATGGCTGCCGGCTGGTCGGGCTGAGGTGGTGCGGCATGGCACACCGCCGCCGCCAGAAGCACCAGGCATACGGCGCAGGCCGTGACTCGCGTCAGTTGTGCGATGGTGTGGTTCATCGTTCGCGAGCTTTGACACGTCCTGGCACGCAAAGGTTCAAGCCGGTACGGGCCCCAGGCGGCTCAGGTGTGGCACAATCTTAGCCGAGGTCCCCATCCACGTCAAGTGCGGAGCAAGGTCGCGCGGGCGCCGGCTTGCGCCCTCGCGCGGGCCGATGCTATAATGGCAACCCCGGAGTAGACCCCGTGCGCGCGTCCGTGCGCCCGGCGAAGGAGGGGCGACGTTGGCAGGACACTCGAAGTGGGCGAATCGCGTCCACCGCAAGACGCGGCAGGACGTCAAGCGCTCCAAGATATTCTCGAAGTACTCGCGGGCCATCATGGTGGCCGCGCGCGAGGGCGGCGGGAATCCCGATCACAACCCCGCGCTCCGCTCGGTCATCGACCAGGCGCGCGCGGCCCAGATGCCCAACGACAACATCGAGTACGCGATCAAGCGCGGGCTCGGCGAGGTCGAGGGCGTCGAGTTCGAGTCCGTGCGCTACGAGGGCTACGGGCCCGGCGGCGTGGCGATGCTCATCGAGTGCGTGACCGACAACAGCCAGCGCACCGTCGCCGAGGTGCGCAACCTGCTGAGCAAGCGCGACGGCAAGCTGGCCGGCCCCGGCTCGGTCACCTGGATGTTCGAGCAGAAGGGCGTCATCACCGTCCCGCGCGGCGACGCCGACTACGACACCGTGTTCCTGACCGCGGCTGA
This sequence comes from Candidatus Zipacnadia bacterium, assembly GCA_029820915.1. Classification (GTDB taxonomy): domain Bacteria; phylum Armatimonadota; class Zipacnadia; order Zipacnadales; family UBA5352; genus JALGVA01. The sequence continues at coordinate 3,257 of JALGUI010000360.1, forward strand.
GGCCGGGGCCGAGGACTTCGTCGAAGATGACGAGGAGTACATCGAGATCCGCACGGCCCTCGAAGACTTCCACGCCGTGCGCGGGGCGCTGAGTGAGGCGGAGATCCCCTTCGAGCGCGCGGAGCTTAATATGATCCCGACCAGCACCATTCAGGTGCCGGACAACGAGGCGGGGAAGTTGCTGCGCCTGCTCGAAGACCTGGACGACCACGATGACGTCCAGCATATCTACGCCAACTTCGAGGTCTCCGACGAGGCGCTGGAGGCCTTCGAGGTGGCAAACAGCTAGCGACGCGGCGACCAACCTGGGCCGCGCCGGCCAGATTCCCTACGAGGTCGCCGTGCTGCCCATCGGCGCCACCGAGGCGCACAACCTCCACCTGCCCTACGGCACCGACAGCTTCCAGGTAGAGGCCATCGCCCAGCGGGCCTGCGAGCGCGCCTGGGGGCAGGGCGCCGAGGTGCTGCTGCTGCCCACGCTGCAGGTGAGTATCAACGAGAATACCCTCGGCTTCCCCTGGACGCTCAGCCTCAAGCCCACCACCATCCTTCAGATCATGCGCGACACCTGCTCGGCGCTGGCGACCCACCGGTTGCTCAAGCTGCTGGTGCTCAACGGCCACGGGGGGAACGAGTTGAAGGCCTTCCTGCGCGAGCTGCACCGTGAGACCGAGGTGCAGATGGTGCTGGTGAACTGGTGGGAGGTCGATCCCGAGGGGCATGCGACCATCTTTGAGGACCCGGGCGAGCACGCCGACGAGATGGAGACCTCGCTGATGCTCCACCTTCGCCCCGAGCTGGTCGAGGCCGAGCGCGCCGACGAGGGGGAAACGCGCGAGCCGCACTTCACGGGGATGAAGCAGGGGTGGGCGTGGATCGCCAGGCCCTGGGACGTCCTCACCACGAGCAGCGGCGTGGG
>JALGUI010000361.1 GCA_029820915.1 Candidatus Zipacnadia bacterium
GCCCATGATGGGTGCACCTCGGAAGCGGTGGCGTTGACGACCACCACACACTTCTGAAGGTGCACCCAAAGTACCTGCAAACCTAGACAGCAGTTTTATTAGACACTATTGGCTGGAAGCCCGACCTACGCGGTGTAGGAGCGCGCGGTCGTCCGCGCCGGGTCGTTCGCCGTCTGCCGGTTGCCGTTTGCCGGTTGCCGGTTGCCGGCCGTTCCGTCGTTCAATGCCAGAAATGCCTCATGCCGGTCATGACCATCGGGATGCCATGCTCGTCGGCGGCGGCGATGACCTCGTCGTCGCGGCGCGAGCCGCCGGGCTGGATGATCGCCGAGCAGGCCACGGCGTCCAGCCCGTCACGGTACGGGAACATGGCGTCCGAGGCCAGCACCGCGCCCATCGCGCGATCGCCCGCCTTGCGCGCGGCGATGATCGCGCTGTCCACGCGGCTCATCTGGCCCGCCCCGCAGCCCACGACGTGGGTGCCCTGCGCCAGCACGATGGCGTTCGACTTGACGTGCTTGGCGATGCGGTCGGCGAAGATCAGGCTGCGGATCTGCTCCTCGGTCGGCCGGGCCTGCGTGACCAGCCGGAAGTCCTCGGGCAGCACCGCGTCGTAGTCCCGGCCCTGCACCAGCATGCCGCCGGGGATCGCGCGCATGTCCAGGTCCTGCCGCCGGCCCTCGGGCGCGAAGTCCTCGAGCAGCATCAGGCGGATGTTCTTCGAGCGCTTCTTCAGGATCTCGAGCGCCTCGGGCTCGTAGCCGGGCGCGATGATCGCCTCGACGAAGGCGCTGATGATCGTCACGTCGGTCAGCCCGCTCTCGGCGTAGAAGCGCGGCTTGATGACCTCCTCGAGCCAGTCGGTGCTGAAGATGCAGCGGGCGGTGGCCGTGTCCACGACGCGGTTGAGGCCCAGCACGGAGCCGTAGGCCGAGACCGGGTCGGCGGTGTAGGCGTCCTCGAAGGCCTGGGCCAGCGTGTCGGCCGACGCCGCGCCGCACGGATTGAGGTGCTTGATGATGATCGCGGTAGGCTCGGCGAAGTCGCGCGCGGACTCGAGCGCGGCGGTCAGATCAAGGTAGTTGTTGAAGGACAGCTCCTTGCCGTGAAGCTGCACCGCGCCCGCCACGCCCGGCTCGTGGGCGCTCAGGTCCCGGTAGAGCGCCGCGCTCTGGTGCGGGTTCTCGCCGTAGCGCAGGTCGGCGACCTTGCGCAGCCTGGGCGCGATGACGGTCGGGAAGCCTGGCTCGTCACGGAACTGCTCGCGCAGGTACGCCGAGATCGCGGCGTCGTAGCGGCAGGTCATCTCGAAGGCGGCCAGCGCCAGCTCGCGGCGCGTCTCGAGCGTCGTCTCGCCGTCGTTCGCGCGCATCTCGTCGAGCACCCGGTCGTAGTGCTCGGGGCCGGGCACGATGGTGACGTGGCGAGAGTTCTTGGCGGCCGAGCGCACCATCGATGGGCCGCCGATGTCGATCTGCTCGACGGCCTCCTCGAGGGTAGTGCCCTCCTTGGCAATAGTGGCCTCGAACGGGTAGAGGTTGACGACAACCATGTCGATCATCGCGACGCCGTTCGCCTCGGCCTGGGCCATGTGCTCGGGGTTATCGCGCAGCGCCAGCAGCCCGCCGTGGATCTTGGGGTGGAGGGTCTTGACGCGGCCGTCCATCATCTCGGGGAAGCCGGTGTAGTCCTCGACCGCGGTCACGGGCACGCCGGCGTCGTGGAGCGCGCGCATGGTGCCGCCGGTGGACAGGATCTGCACGCCCATGTCGGCGAGGGCGCGGCACAGGTCCACGATGCCTGACTTGTCGGAGACGCTCACGAGGGCTCGAGCGATGCGCGGCACGGTTGATCCTCCTCCAGGCAGGACGAAGCGCCGCCCCGTGGTCCGCGGACGGCTTCACCGCGAGTCGGCATGACGGGCCAACTCCGGCGCATTATAGGCGTCTATCGCGACCGTGTCAAAACGGGCCCTCGTCGGCGCGTGTAGACGCGGATTGCAGCGATGATTGCGAACGGCAGGCGCCCTTCGGGCGCCCCCCGGCGGGGGCGCCGGGGGCACAACGACACCGACCGACGGCAACGGCGCCGGGGCCGTTGGAGGGGCCGCACGAGGGGCGATCGCGGGGCGATCGCGACGAGGTCGGCCCAACACGGTCGTCGGCCATTCCGCTGTCGGTCGGGCCAGCCCGCCGTTCTGGCGACAACGATGATTGCGAACGGCAGGCGCCCTTCGGGCGCCCCCCGGGCGAGGGCGCCGGGGCCACAACGACAACGACCGACAACGGCGCCGGGGCCGTTGGAGGGGCCGCACGAGGGGCGATCGCGGGGCGATCGCAACGAGGTCGGCCCAACACGGTCGTTCGCCGTTCCGCTGCCGGTCGGCCCCGTCAATCCGCCCGCGCCGGGTCGAACAGGCCCCCGAGGATCGTGTCGTCCTCGAGCCGGCGGCGGTGGCACAGGTAGTCCTCGCCCATGCCCAGGCGCTCGAGGAAGTGCACGTGGTCGGCGTGCAGCTTGACCGCGATGTCGCGGCTCTCGGCATACACGTTGTACTTCTGCCCCGGGTCGTGGGCGAGGTCGTACAGCTCGGGCGGTGGAACGCCCTCGGCGGGCACCACCGCGTGGCGCGGGATGCTGTCCACGTCGCGCTGCAGGTGGCTCATCAGCGGGCCGCCGGGCGCGCCGTAGTAGACGAGCGCCCAGTCGCCCTCGACGATCGTCGTCGGGCGGCCGCCACTGGGCGCGATGGCCAGCGAGGGCGTGGAGACGGCCAGCGGCCGCGTGTGGTCGGGCGCCCCGTGCATGACCGGCATCAGCGACATCCCCTGCACGGTCTCGGGCGTCGCCACGCCCATGAGGTCAAGGATGGTGGGCATGAGGTCCGGTGGCTGCGCGAAGCAGCTCAGGCGCCTGCCGCGCTCGCCCTCGGGCAGGCGGATCATCAGCGGGATGCGCGCGACCTCGGAGTACAGCGGCATGTCCGCCGAGCCGCCCTCCCAGATGAAGGTCTTGCCCGTCCAGCCATGCTCGCCGTGGTAGAAGCCGTGGTCGGTGGTGTAGATGATCGCGGTGTCATCAAGCATCTCCAGCTCCTCGACGCGGTCGAGCAGCCGCCCGACCCAGGCGTCCACCAGTGAGACCTCGGCGGCGTAGAGCGCGCGCATGTGGGCCAGCTCGCGCTCGGTCATGTAGTCGGCCTGACCGTAGACCGGGTAGGTGACGCGCTCGCCGACGTAGCCGGGGTCGTACATGTCCACGTAGCTCCGCGGCGCGTCCCACGGCTCGTGCGGGTCGAAGGTGTCCACGTAGAGGAAGAAGTCGCGGTCGCGGTTCTCGCCCAACCAGTCGCAGGCCGCCTGCATGGTGCGCGCGCAGAAGCAGTCCTGCTCGCCCCGGCGCACCGAGGTGTTGCGCAGGTGCTGCTTGACGGTCGGCGGGTGGCGGAGCTTGTCCGGCGAGGCGGGCAACTCGGGGTCGGCCGGGGCGGTGCGCCACGCGTCGTTCTCCTGTCCGCGGATCCACTCCCATCCCGAGAAGCCCCGCTGGTAGTTGAAGCCGCGCGCGAGGATGTGGGGGGTGTCGGCGATCATCATGGTGGTGCGGCCCGCCGCGCCGAGAACCTCGGAGATGACCGTGGCCTCGCGCGGCAGCGGCTGCCAGCCGGCCTCGATGAAGGTGAAGCGGCCGGTCATGGTGTCCATGCGGTTGGGGACGGTCGGGAAGCTGGCGGCGTAGGCGTTCTCGAACACGTATGACTGCTCG
>JALGUI010000362.1 GCA_029820915.1 Candidatus Zipacnadia bacterium
GCCCTCGAGCAGGACCTCTCCGCCCTCGGCCTTGAGCCGGCCCGCCAGCGCGCGCACCAGCGTGGTCTTCCCGGAGCCGTTCGGGCCTATCAGGCCCGCGAACTCGCCGCGCCGTAGCGCCAGAGTGACGCCACGAAGCACCGTGCGGCCGTCGTAGCCGCAGCGCAAGCCCCGCGCCTCGAGCACCGCGTCAGCCATCCGGGCCCTCCTCGAGCGCCCACCCGTGGATGATCTCGGCGAGCCCCTCCAGCCCATCGAGCAGCCTCGGCCCGACGCGGGACACCAGGTCGGGGTCGATCTCCGGCACGTGGTCCTGTCGCACCGCGCCGACCTGGGCCAGGCCCGGCAGCCGGCCGACCTCGGCCGGGCTCGGCGGAGACCCCGCGCCCTGGTCGTCGGCGGCGAGGATGATGATGTCGGGGTCGCGCTCCACGATGGCCTCCAGCGACAGTTGCGGCCACGGGCCGGCGGCGTATCATGTCACCCGCGAATGAGGCGTCACCCGCGGCGAACACCGGGTCGAGCGACAGCACCACGAGCACATCGGGACGCCGGCGCGTCGCGAAGACCTCACCGGTTCGTGCCGACACCGCGGCCTTGCGCGCCTGCAGCTTGTCGGCAAGCGCGTCTGCCGCCCGCTCGGCGCCCAGGTAGCGCCCGATGTCGCGCACCGCCCCGATGGCCTCGTCGAGCGTCTGCGTGTCACGGGCGATGACGGCCAGGCCCATGCGCCGCAGACTCTCGATGACATCCGACGGGGTCCCCCTGATCACCAGCACGAGGTCGGGCTCGAGGCCGACGATCTTCTCCAGGCTGGGATTGACCAGGCCGCCAACAGATGCCACCGCGAGGGCCTCAGGGGGCTCATCGCAGAAGTCCGTGCGCCCGACCAGGCGATCGCCGGCGCCGATCGCGAAGATCGTCTCGGTAAAGCCCGGGGCGAGGCTGACGACGCGCCCCGGGGGCGCCTCGAGGGTCACCTCGACACCGAGGTCATCCACCACGGTACGCGGCCACCCGCCGGCGGCGGCCTCGTGGGCCGGGAGCGCCGGTGAGGGCTGAGGCGTGGACGTCTGGCGACACCCGGCGAGACACATCGCCGAGGCCGCCAGGAGGACAAGAGAGCGGCTCGCCCGCATCGCGCACATCCTCCTTCTCTGCGCGCTGACGATAGCACAGACCGGTCGGCCGGGCAAGTTGAGTGAAGAGTGGGAGCAAAGGAGGTGACTGAGGCAGGTCGGCGAAATGCCGGCACGCCGGGCGGACGCGACCAACGCAGGTCACTTGCTCGACGCGGGCGCGCGCGTTGCGAGTTGCGCGTGCGGTCACCCTGAGGATACCACCGTCCTCTCGCGGAGAGATCAGGACCGCACACCATCAGCACTGGAGGTAGGGACTCATGGACGAGAGCAAGATCTTCCTTTCCGAGAGGGACATGCCCCAGGCGTGGTACAACATCAACCCCGACCTGCCGGCGCCGCTGCAGCCGCCCATTCATCCCGGGACTGGACAGCCGCTGGGCCCGGAAGACCTCGCGCCTCTCTTCCCCATGGCACTCATCGCGCAGGAGATGTCGATGGAGCCGTGGATCGACATCCCCGACGACGTCATGGAGATCTACCGGCTCTGGCGCCCCTCGCCGCTGCACCGGGCGTACGCGCTGGAGGAGCACCTGGGCACCCCCGCGCGCATCTACTACAAGAACGAGTCGGTGAGCCCCGCGGGCAGCCACAAGCCGAACACCGCGGTCGCGCAGGCGTACTACAACCGCGAGGAGGGCATCCCGCGCATCATCACCGAGACCGGCGCCGGCCAGTGGGGCAGCGCGCTGTCCTTCGCCTGCTGCGTGTTCGGGATACAATGCGAGGTCTACATGGTGCGCGTCAGCTACGACGGCAAGCCCTATCGCCGCCTGCTCATGAACGCCTGGGGCGCCGAGTGCTACCCGTCGCCGAGCGACCGGACGGAGGCCGGGCGCAGCATCCTCGCCGAGGACCCGGACAGCCCGGGCAGCCTCGGGATCGCCATCTCGGAGGCGGTCGAGGTCGCGGCCCAGGCGGACGACGCCAAGTACGCGCTGGGCAGCGTGCTCAACCACGTGCTGCTGCACCAGACGATCGTCGGCCTGGAGGCGAAGAAGCAGTTCGAGATGGCGGGCGACTACCCGGATATGATCGTCGGCAATGTGGGCGGCGGCAGCAACTTCGCGGGCGTCTGCTTCCCCTTCGTGAAGGAGAAGATCGACGGCGAGCGCGACATCCAGATCATCGCCACCGAGCCCACGGCCTGCCCCACCATGACCCGCGGCATCTACCACTACGACTTCGGCGACACCGCCGAACTCACCCCGCTGCTGAAGATGCACACCCTGGGGCACAAGTTCATCCCCGCGCCGATCCACGCCGGTGGCCTGCGCTACCACGGCGCGGCGCCGCAGATGTGCCTGCTGGTCAGCCAGGGCATCGTCGAGCCGCGCGCCCTCCATCAGAAGGAGGTCTTCGAGGCCGCCATCACCTGGTCGCGGACCGAGGGGCACCTGCCCGCGCCGGAGACCGCGCACGGCATCCGCGCGGCCATCGACGAGGCGGTCAAGTGCCGGGAGACGGGCGAGGAGAAGTGCATCCTCATCGGCTACTCCGGCCACGGGCACTTCGACCTGGCGGCCTACGACCAGTACCTCAGCGGCAACATGGTGGACTACGAGCTGCCGCAGGAGAAGATCGACGCGGCCGTCGCCGATCTGCCCGAGGTCGAGTAGGCGCGCGTCGAGCCGCAATCGCAAGCAGCCGCCCCGTCCGCGGGGCGGCTGCTTCGGTTCGCGCCCATGATGATCGCCGCCTTCAGGTCGGACGTCCCCGCAGGCCTCGCGGTCTCTGTCGTGCGGGGCCTGATGCTGTCCACGGCGGGAGGAATGGCTCGCCGCGGCGGGGAAGAAGTCCGCGCGTCATCGGCCGGTGTCGTGCCGCCGGCCGCTTCTCATGGGCGACCACGGTCGCACGGCGAGGGCAGCAGGTGGCTACGCGCTTCGGTCTGACCTGGCGGTCAGTCCTCATCGGCATCATCGCGTCGGTCTTCCTCGGCGACTGGAGCCAGTACGCCGAGCTGATCATCCACGGCACGCAGATCACGCTCACCTACCCGCCCATCGGCGGCTTCCTCGTCTTCTTCGTCGTCTACGTCGTCTTCAACATCGCCCTGCGCGCCGTGCACCGCGGTTTCACGCTCACCCGCGCAGAGCTGGTGGTCATCTTCACCATCATCGTCATGGCCTCCGGCATCGCCTCCATCGACCTGGCTCAGAAGCTCATCCCGATGATCGTAGGGCCGTACTACTACGCCTCCGCCGAGAACCAGTATGACACGCTGTTCCTGCCGCACATCGCGGGCTGGCTGGCGCCGACCGAACCAAGCGTGGTGACCGGCCTCTTCGAGGCGTGGGGCTTCCCGGTGCCCTGGCGGGCCTGGCTGGTACCGCTGGGCGCATGGACGGCCTTCACCGTCGCCACTTACGTGCTGATGCTGTGCGTGGTCACGATCTTCCGGCGCCAGTGGATCGACCGCGAGCGCCTGCTCTTCCCGCTGGTCGCGGTGCCGCTGGAGTTGGTGGAGCCGGCCCCGCGCGACCGGCTGCTCAACAGCTTCTTCCGCAACCCGCTCATGTGGATCGGGTTGGCGCTGGGCTTTGCCCCCCATCTCTACACCGGGCTTCCCGGCTACTACCCCTCCCTGCCCAAGGCGGACATCTTCCGCATCGGCGGCCGAGCCGTGCCCACCTACCCGTGGGGCCGGCCCTGGAGCGCGATGGGGACGCTGCGCTTCCAGATTGCGCCGCTGATCATCGGCCTGAGCTTCCTGCTCACCCGCGAGGTCTCGTTCAGTCTCTGGGCCTTCTACTGGCTCGGACGGATCGAGGCCGTGCTCGGCACCGCCGTGGGCCTCAACGGCCTCACCACCAGCGCGGGCGGCGA
>JALGUI010000363.1 GCA_029820915.1 Candidatus Zipacnadia bacterium
GCGGACAACGAGCCGCCGGGCACATGGATCGTCCGCGTCACGGAGCTGATCGCCGGTCATGCGACAATGGCGAACTTCAGCGTGGAGGAGGTGCCGCCGGGCGAACAGGTCATCGAGGCGGCTCCGGGGCTGGAGACGATCGCTCTGTGGCGGTTCAACGCAGAGGCGGAGACGCAGGAGGCCCTTGGCCGGGACTACGAGATGAGCCTCAGGGGCATGTCGCGCTTCGCCGAGGACGGGAAGTCCGGCGGCTGCCTGGAGTGCTTCGCGTCCGTCAACGACAGCGAGGAGGGCGTGGAGATCGCTCAGCATGCGGGGCTGTCTCCGTCCGGTCGGTTGGCCGCTGAGCTGTGGCTGAAGCCCAAGCCGGGAATGGCGGACGCGGAGCTCACGATGCTGCTGGACTGCAACTACTACCTGAACACGCGAGACGTCCCGCGCGCGAACGCGGGCTACGCCTTCCTGCTCAGGCGGGAGCCCGATGGGGTGCGGCCGACGATCGTCCTCGGGTTTGGCGACAGGACCGTGACCTACAAGGCGGAGCCGCTGCGTCTGGAGGCCGGGACGTGGTATCGACTGGGGTTTGCCTATGACGGCGTGGGAGGCGTGACGATCTACCTGAACGGCCAGGAGATCGGGGGCGGAACGACCGCTGACGCCGACCGGATCGCGGCAGCCTGCCATCCGCTGATCATCGGCGGGCGTGTCGGGAGCAGTCACTACGGATGCGCGGGCTACATCGACGAGGTGAGGCTCTCGGGCGAATGAGAGAGGGAGGACGATGACCTGCCCCCGTTTGTGGTGCCGGCCTCTCTGCACATGGGCGGCGGCCGAGCTGAAGGGCCGGGGCCACGGGCGGCGAAGACGTGCACCGGTCACCAGGCGTGTGACGCCCTGACCGACATGCCGTCACCGGAGGAGCACGGGAGGTCAGCCATGTCGCAGCCACTTCCGTTGGTTGTCGGGCTTGCCGTGGCCTGGCTGCTGGCGGCCGGCAGTTCCAGCATGGGGCAGGCCATCACCCTCGGGGCGCCACCCGATCGGCCTGACCGCTTCGTGACCATCGCCGGTGACCGCGCCGAGGATCTGCTCGCCGAGTACTCCGTCGATGGCGAGGGCTGGCGCCCCGCCACAATCTACGTGGGGGCCACCATCGACGAATGGCGGCCCTGTGCACCGCAGACCTGGGACGCGGGCGCCATCGAGGGCCGCATCCCGGCCGGTGACCAGGCGTGCGTATGGAACTACTGGTTCGACGTGGAGATGCCGGTTGACGCGGTGGACCTGCGCCTCACCCGGCCCGACGACTCGGTGGCGTTGCTGCAGACGGTTGATCTGACCGGGGCCGGCGATGTGTTCGTGATAGATCGCCGCAACTGCCGGCGGCTTGTGGGCGGCGAGATGCCGCAGCCGTGGGGACTTGAGCCCGCGGGCCACAAGACGCCCGGCGTGGACTCCATCCACTGCCCGGCCGACGATCCCACATCGCCGCCGCTGGTGCTGAGCCCCGGGGTGACGGGCTGGCACCGCATCTACGTCGGCATGGAGCCGTACTCAGCGTTCCGCCTCTGGCTGTCCGGCGAACACATCGAGCACGCGGTTCCCGACTACCTCGCTTCACCAGATCCCAACGGACGCGACCGCCATCTGCAGGAGCTCTACATCAAGAGCGCGGACCTGACCGGACAGGACGTGTGTCTGGCCATCGGTGGCGCGCGACAGGCCCGACGCCCCGTCTCGGTGAGGCACATCCGGCTGGTCCCCATGACCGACGAGGAGGTCGCCCACCACAGGGACGTCCGGCGGCTGGCCGCGGCCGAAGGCCGGCCCTTCGCCGGCTACGTGGAGCAGGTGACACCCGCCCACTACGAGCCCAGCACGCTGACTCTCCATGCTCACACGCGCAACCAGATGCGACTGCACAGGTTCCGGGGCTGCACCGATGTCTACGTCCACGTGATCCGGCTCGGCTCCAAGGCGTGGTATCACAGCGATGTGGTCGAGCGCGAGGCTCTGGGCTCCGAGCAGCAGTTCCGTGAGGCGGCTGAGCAGACGCGGATGGTGTTCGGGGGTGCGGTCAAGGCGGCCAATGACGCGTCGGGTTGGGAGAGGCCGGCGAAATGGGCGGCCTGGATGGAGCAGGGCGATCCCTTGCAGGTCGCCATCGACGAGGCCCGGGCGGTGGGGCTGGGCGTCTTCGCCGACATGGGAATGAACGTCACGTACATCGTGAACTCGCCGCAGATGACGGAACGGACTATCCGGGAGCATCCGGAGTACCTCTCCGACCACCCGATGTTCCTTGACTACACGCAGCAGCCGGTGCGCGACTACGCCGTGACGGTCGCGGGCGAGCTGCTCGATGAGTACGACCTCGACGGCATCCACCTGGACTTCGCGCGGTTCGGCTACCGCAACGCCTTCGATGAGGCGTCGCTGATCGACGTCGTGCGGCGTATCCACGAGCGGCGGCAGGCGGCGGAAGCCCGATGGGGCCACCCGATGGAGATCGCAGTACGCATCCCGTCCTACTATTACGGGTCAGAGCGCTCCTCCGAGGCCACCTACGGCGGTGAGTACGCGCAGTTCGTGTCCGCGCTGGAAGTCTGGGCCGAGAGCGGCTGGATCGACCGCGTCATGCCCTGCAGCATGTCGCAGGAGGACCGCCCGAAGCTGTCGATGGAGCGGTACGCAGCGGCCGTCGCGGGCACTGACGTGCGCCTCTGGGGCGATCTGTACCGGCAGGGCTTTGACACGCCGCGGTCGCACCATCTCGCCATCGCTCGCAAGTGGGTCGGCGAGGGGCTCGATGGCGGGTTCTTCTTCTACGCCCACCACCGGCCAACTGAGTACGAGCGGATCAACTGGATGCTGCGGCTGATCGACTTCCCCGACGTCGTCGTCGAGCCCTGATGCGCCGGGGCCACCTGGAGAGGCGCCATGCCTCCCGCAGGGAGACCCGGAGGTCATCAAGGAGCTCTGGGCGGAGGATGGGCGTACCGGTGGGGTCCGTTCGCGGCCGTGGCGCCTGCCCGGGCGTCAGGTTCCCAGGCGAACTTCGCTCCGCGGGCGGCCCTGGTCCTGCGCTGAAGTGCTGAGCTTCCGGCTATGGGGTCCAGTCCTGCACCACGCAGCCTGGCTGTTGCGGGTCGAGGGTGAGCGACAGGTGTGCCATCCCCTCCTCGATGGCCGGTGTGAGCGGCAACCCGTTCCAAGCGTCGCGATACTCCGCCCCGGGCTTGTGCGGCACGGTCAGGACCACCCCTGAGTAAGTCGTCGGCCGGCCGTTGAACACCGTCCACAGGTTCCGGCTGCTGCCTGGGAAGAGATTGGCGGTGAGGCCCGAAGCGGCCGTCTCCACCCACGGGGTCGCGTTCTCGCTACTGAAGCAGTCGGCATACTCGCGCTTGACAACGTACGCACGGTTGATCTTCACGCGCAGGCGCGAGTGCTGCAACCGGAAAGTGTCCTCGTGGAAGGGCTCGCCGTTGATGAACACCGCATCCACCTGGCTGGGCTTGTTGCTCGCCTCGATGTACCCGGGCACGGGCGAAGGTCTGGTTCAACTCCAGGAAGTAGTACTGCAGGCACCCGTCGGCGTATTGCGAAGCGACGTCCGTGAAGGGGTACTCGGTCCACAGCGCCACGTCGTCGGGCAGGGCCTCCCGCATGCGCCTGACCACGTTCATGTCATCCTCGCGGGGGCTGAGGCCCGGCATCCCGCGCAGATGTGAGAAGCGCGGGAAGACGTCCATGTAGACGATCTGGCAGCCGGTATCGCGCTGCATCTTCACAATGTCGCTGATGAAGAAGTCAGTCCAGCGCTCGTTGCCGAACCCCGGAAAGAAGATCCCCTCCACGTAGCCCGCGCCACGCAAGGCGGCACTGGCGTCGTTCTCGATCACCTTGTGTATGGCAGTGGCGGCAAGCTCCTGGGCCAGCGCCTGGTCCGGCAGGGCGGAGGCGCGGAAGCGGTCGCAGACCGTGTAGAGTGACAGGGGGCGCTGCCACTTCTCCTGGATCGCGACGATCAGTTCCCGGAAGAACTCCAGGCCCCCGACCTGCTCGTAGGCCAGCGGCGTGCCATGGACCCCACGCTCGTTGCGGTTCTCCTGGTCGTTGTACGTCCAGTTGAAGAAGTGGATCAGGTCGGGCACATGGCCGAGGCGCTGCTCCTCGAAGGCGAAGATCTCGTCCACGAAGAACCGCGTCCGGTCCGCCGAGATGATTGACGGAACACGCGGTAGCACTGCAGGTCCCAGGCGTTCAGGAAGTAGTCCTCATCCTGGGACTTGTAGGGCTGGTACCAACTGCGCACCCAGTTCCGGTAGAGGTCGAAGGCCGCGTGCCAGTCGCCACCATGGGCGAAGAGGGAGACGGGCGGATAGGTGCGGCCCGCGCCCGGGTCGAGTTCGTTGAACTCCGCCGGGAAGTACACGCCGCCGGCCACGCCGCCGGCATCCTTGCGGAGAGTGAAGTTGGCCATGCGCTGCTCGCGGTTGTCGGTGCGTACCATCAGGCCGATACCGGCCGGGCGGCTGTAGACATCCATGAACTGGCCCGCGAACTCCGGGCCGTACGGGGCGCGCAGGGCGATGTTCTCAGCCGTGTCTACCGTGCGGTACTGCGGGAAGAACAGCCGCGTCTGGGCGAGGTCGCCGATGGTGAGGCCGTCCAGTGCAGGCAGGCACAGTTCGGCCGCGAGCGGCTCGTCGCCCAGGTTTCTCGTCTCGACGGCGAAGGAGAGTTCCGGCGAGTCATGGGCGGTGATCGTTACGGCGATCTCGAGAGGCAGCTCCGGCCGTGTGCTGGTCAGCCTCAACTCCGCTGCGGTCGGCGTCGTGCGGATGACGCCGGCCTCGAAGCAGCGCCCTGTGTAGACCGTGTCCCCCACGCGCAGGCGCAGGCCGCTGCTCGGCGCAAGCTGGATCGTGGCGGCGCTATTGGTGCGGTTGACGAAGCGGTCGAGGGCGAAGCCCCCGCTGAGGTCGAAGCTGTACTCGTACCAGCGGTTGCTCAGCGTCAGGCGCTGGCCCTGCACCGTGACCGCCACCGGCCGGGCGGGAGGCTCGGGATGCCGGACAGTGTACTCCGGGGCGGGGAACGCGGCGAGCTGCGGTGTCAGCGCCGTGTCCGAGGTGTTGAGCGTCAGGCCCGCGAGGGCGAAGCTCAGGCCGAACTGGTGGCTGTGCAGGCTGATCTTCTTCAGCCGCCGCGTCGGGTCAACCGCCACCGCGTAGGCCCCAAGCTCGCGGGCGGGAAGATAGCAGCCCCGGTCGGCGAGCGAGTACGGGAAGGCGGTCTCACTTCGGCCCCGGTCATAGGTGAGTTCCACCGCGATACACTCGATGTCATCGAGGCGCAGGGCCGTATAGGGAAGCCCGCCCCGCGTCTGCACCGGCGGCGCGGCCAGGGCGAGCAGCAGGTAGGCCTCGCGAGCTGTGGCGTCCACGTCCACACTGAGCGTATCGTCGCGAGAGGTGGGTCCCAGATTGCGGCTGTCCACTGTCTGGCCGAGGAACTGGACGCGCTCATTCTCCTCCGCGGAATCGGGCATGAGCGCCAGGTTCCTCTCGCCGGGCGCAATCGCGAAGGGCACGCCGGAGACCTCGATGCGTCCCGCGGGCAGCGCCCGGGCGCCGTCGAACGCGATGCCGTACTTGGCCAGCACCCGCTCATGCCAGTCCGCGAGCGAACCGTCAAGCGCAGCCCCCAGTTCGACCGCCGCAAGCCCTTCCCTCGGCGCTGTCCCTCCCGTCGCGATCTCCGTGTTGAAGACCTCCGGCGGCGACCCGAGCAGCTCCAGCCGCTCGAGGGTCAGGCGCGGCGCATCGTTCTCCGTGGGCAGCATGACCTTGAGTTGCCGGAGGGTGAACCCCTCGGGCAGAGGTCTGGTCAGCGTGTGGCTCAGGCCGTCGTTCAGCGCCATGTTGGCCTCGAGCAGCGTCACGCTATTCCCCGAGGCTTTGTCGCTGACGCCCTCCAGCGACACGATGGGCTGAGGGGCATAGGTCCGGCGAATGCCCTCGGCCCGGAAGGTGAGCAGCGCATAGCGGCACTTCGCGGTCGAGATTGCTTCAGGCAGCGTGGCGCTCCAGGACATGCTGCGGGGCCTGCCCGCCTCGCCAAGCACAGTGAAGCTCATCCCGCTGTCCCCGAGCACGGCCTGCTGCAGCGGCCCCTCGCGGCCCTGCTCGGCCGTGCCGTCCACCACCAGCAGGCGGGTGGGGCGCTCGGCGTAGGGGGTGGTGGCCGTGTTGTCACGCCACTGGATCTCCTGCCGGTTGGCGCGCCACTGCTCCGGCGCCGCCGGCCACACCAGCGGACGGTCCAACCACGCCGCCTCGCCGCGGTAGATCTCCACCTCATCGAGCATGATGTACGCGCCGGTGCCCAGATTGATGGGCGAGCAGACGAACTTGACGAACCTGCCGTGGGTCTCCAGCTTGTCGGCCACGAGCCAGAAGGAAGCGTAGCCAGCGGCCGGGGGGCGCGTGGCCAGAAGCTCCATCAGGTTGCCGACATGGCTGTACCTTTCGCCATCGTCGCTGACGTAGATCTGAATGCTGCTCGGCCATTCGACTCCGGCCTGCCCCGCCCCCATGTGCAGCGCCACGCCGCGGATCGGGTGCACGGCGCCGAGATCGATGGTGAACACAGTGGGGTCAACCAGCGCCCAGCCGACCGTGCTCTTGTCGTACCACATTGGCGTGGCGGGCGAGAGTCTGCCGTCCACGAGTTGCAGCACGTCGTCAGGGTCGGTGGCGCTCCCGTCGTTGGGCGTGGTGTTGAACAGCACGCTCTTGCCCAACGCGACGTTCTCCGCCTGCGGACGAGCCGTCGCCCCGTCATCGGCCCTGGCAGCGGGCACAGATGCCAACCATAGTGCTAACCAGATGAGCAGCCATACACTACGTGGGTTCATGTCTCTTCCCTCTGCACCGCGCCAGGGCTG
>JALGUI010000364.1 GCA_029820915.1 Candidatus Zipacnadia bacterium
GTGTCGAGCGGCTCCGGGGCGGCCGAGCCACGACCTCCGGCAGGTCCCGCCGTCGGGCCCGGCGAGGCCGTGGGTCGAGGCGACCGGCCCGCGAACGCCGGGCCGGCCGCGCCCTCCGGCGTGCCGAGCGGCAGGTCCGCCGACGGGTCGGGAGTGATCTGCGCGGCTCCGGTGGGCAGACTGCCCATGCCCGGCGCCGCCTTGGCGACCACGTCACCGGGCCCGGCTCCCGCCCCCGGCGCCTCGTCCGGAAGGTCACTCGTCGAGGGCGTGAACGCGATCATCGGTCCCGGCCGCTCGGGTCCGGGCGCCTGGCCGCCACCGCTTCCCGGCGCGGTCGGCGCGACCGGCGCAGGCCCGCCTGGCCCGGCCGCCGCCTCGACCGCAGCCATCACAGCCGCGGGCGCGGCGGCCGACAACTCCGGGGCGGGCTTCGCCAACTCGGGACTCGGCGCGGGGGCCGCATCGAGTGCCGGCGCGACGTCGTCCCCGGGCGGCGGCGAGGGATGGATGACCACGGGTTCAGGCTGAGGGCCCGGCGCCGCCACGGGCTCGGGCGCGACGGGCTCAGGGGGCAGCACCGCCAGCTCCGGGGCCGACTCGGGCTCGGGAGGGAGCGCGGCCTCAGGCGTGGGCTCCGGCGTAACGGCGGGCGCCGCCTGCTCGGCCGGGGTCTCGGGCGCCGGGCGCGGCCGTGGGCGAGCTCGCCGCCTCGGCCGCCGCACCACCCGGCGCACGGTGACGGTTCGCTGCTGCGTGACCTGAGGCGGGGGGGGCGGGGGCGGCTTGACGTAGGTGACGAAGTCCACGGCCGTCTCGGTGAGGCGCCGCACGACCAGGTCGCGCGCCTGCCCGATGTCCCCGCCCATGGGCACGGTGAGGAACAGGATGATGTGTACCATCACCGAGCAGAACAGCGCCCACGCGAACCCGGGCTGCCGACCCATGGTGCTCTCTCCGCGACGCCTCGATCCAACGCGCTACGGCTCGAAGGTCACCGCCCCGGGGTGCCCCTCCTCCACCTCAGCGGCGAGGGTGATGTCGGCTCCAAGCTGCTTCGCGACGTCCATGACCGTTACGATGGTGCCGTACGGGACTCCTTCGTCGCCACGTATCGTGACTCCCCTGACGTTGGCCTGAGCGAATTCCGCGCGCAGGGCATTCCGGAGATCCCCGGGCTCGATCCAGGCATCGTTGACCCTGATCTGGCCCTGCCTGCTCACCCAGACGGTCACCTCCCGCTTCTCCAGCGACTCCGAGGTGATGGCCTTGGGCAGCGTGATGTCGAGGCCGGTGTCCCTGGCGAAGGTGCTGGTGAGCATGAAGAAGATGATGAGCAGGAAGGCCACGTCCGCCATGGTCGCCATGGGCACGGGGCTCAGGGGCGGCAGCCGCGATCTAAGCTTCATCGCCATCCTCCCGCGACACCAGGCTGGCGATGCGCGTGCCGGCTATCTCGATCCCCAACGCCAGGCCGTTGACCCGGGCCACCAGCGCGCCGTAGGCGATGAAGCACGGGATGGCGACGATCAGGCCCGACGCCGTCGTGATCAGCGCCTCGCCGATGCCGGCGGCGACGATCCCCGGCTCGCCCAGGCCATGCTCGGCGATGGCCGTGAAGGCCCGGATCATCCCGCTTACCGTGCCCAAGAAGCCGATGAGTGGCGCGATGTTCGCGATCGTGGATAGCACGGGCAGACCGGAGTCGAGGGAGGCCATCTCGGCCGCACCCGCCGTCTCGGCCGCCTGCTGCGGCGTCTCGCGCCGAACCTCGGCCGTGTCGAGCACCGAGCGCAGCACCGACGCCACGGCGGCGGACGAGTCGGCGCATCGCCGCGTGGCCGTCTCGCGATCGCCCGCCTCGATGAGCTCGGTGACGTCGTCCACCAGGCCGCTCGCCCCGCGCCCGGAGAGCCACAGGCTGACGGTCTTGAAGATGATCACTGCGAGGGCGATAATCGAGCACGCCAGCAGGGCCCACATCCATGAGCCGCCGCGGACGAAGTAGTCCAGCATGGCCGAGGTCGCCGCCAAGCCTTGCATGCGCATGTTCCCCTCAGCGTCCGGTGCTCGGGCCTGTCGTCACCGCGCGGGCGCGGCCCGTGATCTCACTGCTGCAGCGCGTCAATCCGCTCCTGAGCCCGGGTCACCCAGTCGGTCTGCTCGGCGTACTGCCGCACGATCACCTGGTAGCTCCTGAGCGCGTTGTCACTGTCCCCAAGCTCCTCGTAGCACTGGCCGGCCGCGAACTGTGCCCGCGCGGACCACTCAGGGTCGCCGTAGAGGATGGCGACCTTCAGGAACTCCTCGGCGGCCGCCGCGGTGTCGCCGCCCTCGCGCAGCGTCCCCGCCAGCTCGTACTGGGCCTGCACCGCGACCTGAGGGCCCCCCGCCTCGGCCGCGGCGCGTAGCGCGGCCTTCGCGTCATCATGGCGCCCGAGCCCGCGGTAGCCTCGGCCCAGGCCCAGCCGCGCCCTCGCCGTCGCTTCGTGCTCGGGCCAGGTCTGAACGACCTGCTCGAAGACCGCGGTCGCCTGCTGCTCCTGCTCCAGGCCCAGGTGCGCCTCCCCGAGCAGCACCAGCGCCCAGGGCGCGCGCTCCGCGTCGCCGGTGTCCCGGCTCAGCGGCTCGAGCAGCGCCACCGCCTCCTGGTACTGCTCGCGCCCGACCAGCAGCCGGGCCGCTTGGTACCGCGCGTCCGCGGCTATCGCCTCGGGAACGGTCGCCCCGGCCGCCGCCTGGAAGAGCGGCAGGGCCTCATCGGGCTTGTCCTGCCGCAGCAGCACCCACGCCAGCCCGTACCGCGCCTGGCCGACGACCTCGTCCTCCGGGAAGCCGTCGATGATCTCCCGGTACACCGCCGCCGCGCCCTCGTAATCCTCGGCCTCGAACAGGGCCTGCCCCGCCGCCAGCAAGCCGTCGAGCGCGAGCGGCGCCGCGTCCGAATCGGCGAAGTCCCGCAGCACGCGCCGGAAGGCTTCCAGGGCGGCGGGCAGATCGTCCGGGAGCTTGCACCAGCCCACGCCCACGTGGGCGTACGGCGCGCTCTCGCCCTCGGGATCGGCGCGCAGCGACCTCGCGTAGAAGTCCAGGGCCTCGTCGGTCTCCTCGGCCGCCCGCAGCGCCTCGGCTATCCGGTAGCGGGCGAAGCCGAGCGTCTCGCCCGGCGCCTCGCGCTGCTCGAGCCCGGCCGCAAGCTGCTTCGCCTGATCGATCTCGCCGCGTTCGGCGTACATGTTCACCAGCGCCGCCGCGGCGTAGTCGGCGTACTCCGACTCCGCCTGCCCGTCAACGAGCTGGCGGTAGAGCCGCTGCGCTTCCTCCACCCTGTCCAGCCGCTCGTTGCACGCCGCCAGCAGGTAGGTCGCCTCGGCCAGCCGCGCGCTGTCCGGATGGTTGGCGACAAGCAGCTCCAGCACGCCCGCCGCGGCCTCGTGCCGGCCGTCGTCGAAGTGAGCGCGGCCTACGCGGTACGCCAGCTCGCCCGCCAGCTCCGAGGCCGGATCGTCGCGCACCAGCTCGGCCGGATCGTCGCGCACCAGCTCCTCGATCCCCGCCAGCGCCTCGGCGGATCGGTCCTGCTGGTAGCGCGCCCACTGCAGTGCCGCCAGCGCCTGCAGGCGCTCCTCGGGGTCCTCGGTGTTCTCGGCCGCGGTGGCATAGGCGGCCATGGCGCCCTCGGTGTCGCCCTGAGCGGCCTTGAGCCGGGCCACGCGCAGCCAGCCATCGCCCGCGCGCGGGCTGTCCTGATGGTTCTCGACGAGCCGGGTGTAGGCCGCCAGGGCGCCCTCCGCGTCGCCCTGCTTCTCGCGGGTCACGCCCAGCCAGTAGACCGCCTCGGCGGTCCACTTCGCCGCCGGGTCCTGCGCCACCGCCTCGTACGCCGCCGCCGCCTCCGGCCAGCGCTGCAGGTGGAACAGGCTGTCGGCCATGCGCAGGCGCGCCTCGGCGGCGATCTCACTGTCGGGGTACTGCGTCACCACAACCTGGTACGCCTGCCGTGCCTGCTCGAACTGCGCCTGCTGGAAGTGGCAGGCCGCGACCCCGAACTGCGCGCGGGGAGCAAAGGCCGAACTCGCGTGCCG
>JALGUI010000365.1 GCA_029820915.1 Candidatus Zipacnadia bacterium
CAGCATCACGCCGCCATCGGACGAGATGCCGCCGGCGTCGAAGCCGCCAATTACCTGCTTGCCGCCAAGGATTCCAAGCTCGATGCGTGGAACACTGCGCACCATCGGGGAGACCTCCGGGAATCAGGTTTCTGTTTGCTGCAGGCCCATTTCCGCGTCTCCTCGACTGTCCTTTCCCGCACCTCATGAGTAATCCGGATAGGCCCCGCATCAACTTGGTTCGGCGCTCGAAGGGGAGACCGGCGCGATGCCCAGAGAGACGATGACGCCGCGGGAGCGGTGGCTGGCGGTGCTCGAGGGAGGCACACCCGACCGGCTGCCACTCGACTACTGGGCGACAGCCGAGGCCACCCAGAAGCTGATCGACTACCTGGGTGTCCCGCACGTTGCGGCCATGCTCACGCGACTGCACATCGATCGTCCGATCAGTGTCGGGCCGATCTATGTGGGACCTGCGCCGGAGGCGGGCGCGGACATATTCGGCTGTCGCCACCGGCAAGTGCAGTACGCCACCGGCGTCTACTCCGAGTGCGTCTACCACCCGTTAGCGCAGTATGAGACGCCGGCCGAGATCGAGCGGAGCTATCGGTGGCCGAAGTCTGAGTGGTGGGACTTCTCGGGGATCCCGCAGCAGATCGAGGGGCATGAGGAAGAGCCGATCACCGGCGGTGGCTCGGAGCCATTCCTGCAGTACGTGAACCTGCGGGGTATGGAGAGGGCCTACATGGACCTCATCGAGAAGCCGGACATGGTCCACTACTGCCTGGACAAGCTCTTCGACCTCCGCTACGAGTACACCCTGGGCATCTATGAGGCGATACCGGGCAAGGTGATGATCAGCTACGTTGCCGAGGACCTCGGGTCGCAGGAGGGGCTGCTGTTCTCGCCCGGACAGATCCGCGAGTTCCTGCTGCCGCGGATGAAGCGCATGATGGACCTGGCACACAGCGCCGGAGTCTACGTCTTCCATCACAGCGACGGCGCGATACGTCGGACCCTGCCGGACATGATCGATGCCGGGATTGACGTGCTCAATCCGGTTCAGTGGCGCTGTGCGGGGATGGAGCGGGAGCGGCTGAAGGCGGACTTCGGGACGCGCATCGCCTTCCACGGCGCCATGGACAACCAGTACACGCTGCCGTTCGGTTCCATCGACGAGGTGCGCCAGGAGGTAGCCGACAACATCGAGCTGCTGGGGGCCGGCGGTGGGTACATCCTGGCTCCGTGCCACAACATACAGTCGGTGGGGCCGCCCGAGAACATCGTCGCGATGTACGAGACTGCGTACGAGCGCGGCTGGTACGGGTAGAGTGCGCGCAATACTGGTGGCGGCAATGGCGGCTGGCTGGCGGACGGTGCGGGCGTTCATCAGCTCGACGTTCCGCGACATGCAGGCGGAGCGCGACCGCCTGCGCAAGCGGCTGCATCGCGTCGTTCAGCGGCAAGCTGGGGGACGAGCTGCTGGACGGGGAGGTCTTCGACCCGCTGTCGGAGGCGCAGGTGCTGATGGCGCGCCGGCGGAAGCACTTCAACGGAGAGGCCATTGGCGCCTCAAGTGAGGCCACACAGCTCAATGGCCTACCGCCCCGCGGCCCCCGAGGCGATCCAGCCCTGGCCTCCGGACCTGGCTCGGCTACCTGGCTCGGCTCGGCCCTCCGGCCAGGGCTGCGTAGACCGGCCGCCGGTACTACATCGCAACGGGCACCACTATCGGGGACAGGCCACGCCAGCCGGGCGACAGAATGAAGAGGAGCAACCAATGTCTCGACTAGTGGCCGTACCGCTGATTGCACTCATCGCGCTCACCACTGCGGTACAGGCGCAGGAGAACCTGCTGCCGAATCCGAGCTTCGAGAATGGATCCGACACCGCGGCCACCGGGTGGGCCCTCAACTTCTGGGAGCCCACAGGACGCCGGTCAACCGGGGATGTCAGTGACACCGTCGCCCATACCGGCAGCCGCAGCGTACACATGGAGGGCTATGACCCCGACTGCCATGCCTACTGGACCACCCGCAACATTCCCATGGAAGCCGGCAAGCGCTACGTGCTGACCGCCTGGGCGCTCCCGCACGGCGTGATGTACCCCAACAGCTACTGCCGCATCCATGTCGGCTTCCAGGACGCCGATGGCCAGATCATCCATGATGAGCAGCACCACTTTGCCTCCGGCTGGGCCTACAGGACACTCGAGGGCTACTCCGGATGGACGCAGTTCGGCCTCGAGGTCGTGCCGCCGCCAGGTGCGGTGACCGCCACGATTGTGTTGCGCTTCGTTGGCCGCGGGGAGGCCTGGTTCGACGACGTGAGCCTCGTCCAGAGCGAGACCGCCGGCATCATCAATCCGCCTCCGGATCTCACCCGCCAGGCCCGCTACAGTGCCCCGGCTACCTGCTCCGGCGACACGCAGATAACGCTCAGCCTCACCAACCCGTATCCGGCCACCATCTCGGGCCTCATCATCGGTGGCCGGGATGAGCGCAATCGTGTCACTGGAACCGACCCCGTCAGCATCGAGCCCGGCAAGTCGCTCGATGTTCCGGTGACAGTAGGGTTCGCCCCCGAACTGACGGCGCGTGACGTGCGTGTGCTCTTCGAGGCACGTGGCGAAGTGGATGGCAGGGCCATCAGCTCGCAGATGCTGGGGTCCTTCTCCGTGTTGGCCGAAGACGTAATGGCCGCCATCTCGGAAGACCAGTGGGGCCTGGGCGAGCATCCCGCTCCGGCTTCGGCGGCACCCGTGGAGGTGCTCGGCACTCTCCTGCAGCGCGACGGTGAGCCCCAGTTCACCTCAAGCTGGACGCCGCTGGAGCTCAGACCGGGTGACACCGCCGGTGGTGTCGTTGTGCGCGTGAATGGTACAGCGGACGTACATGGAGCGATGCAACTGGCGTGGGAGTGTATGGACTACTTCTTCCGG
The DNA here is from genome assembly GCA_029820915.1 of Candidatus Zipacnadia bacterium. Lineage (GTDB taxonomy): Bacteria > Armatimonadota > Zipacnadia > Zipacnadales > UBA5352 > JALGVA01. The sequence goes on from JALGUI010000365.1 coordinate 2,921, forward strand.
AGCGAGCAGGGCACTGTCGGCATCGACGTCCCCCAGGGGCGTTCCCATCTGTTGCGCCTGCCGCTGCCCGACCGGCAGCTTGAGCGGATGTATGCCGCGGGGCGCGATGCCGGCGCCGAACGCTTCCGCGTGGTCTGCCGACTGCTGCGCGATGGGGAGCAGCTTCACCGCTTCCAGACCGACGCGCCCGTGACGCCCGAGCTGCCGGACGTCCCGACGCTCGGGCCGATGGCCGCCGACCGCACCGAAGAGCTGCCGGTATTCGGCGAGCTGAGACTCGTCGATGAGGTGCTGTGCGGCGACCCTGATGATGAGCATCTGATGCGACAGGGCGGCCGCGGACTTCAGACCAAGTACACCTCCGATCCGCTCGATTACTACGGCGGCAGCGACCGGCTCAACTTCGACTGGTGGCTTGAATACCGTGATGACCGCGACCAATTCACCCGCATCGAGGAGATTCTTGGCAAGCCGTGCCGCGTCTCCCGCCGCTGGGGGTGGTTCGCCTACCGCGTGGGCCGGGGCGCGCTCACGCCGGGGGCACACTATGTCATGGTCATCGAGTACCCGGAGGACGTCTCCCGCAATTTCCTCATCTGGACCACACTCGATCACTCCGCCTGCTGCGGGTTCCATACAGGCAGCGCCCTGGGCGACCCTCACAGCAGGCAGCGCTTCATGCAGAGGACCGACCTGCCGCTGTCGGGCGAGTACCGCAGGCACTATCTGGTCATCACGCCGTACGAGGCCGAAGGGTGGGTGGCGATCCACTCGATGGGGGATGTGGCCGCCCCCTTCTCAGAGGGCATAGCCGTCCACTCCATCCGCATCTATGAGCTTGGCGATGACGAAGCGCTCGCGAGGCTCATCCCCGAGCCCACTGAGCCGGAGGGCCTCCCGCACCGGCAGATCGGCTTCATCCAGGAGGATGCTACGCCGCGAGCGCAGACGGTGCGCAAGTGTGCCTACATGGGCCTGAACATGTACGGGCCGCTGACGCTGTCATACGGCGGCGGGGCAGCGACGGTCAACCGCGGACACATCGGCTGGGACAGCGAGATATACTCCCCGGACAACTTCCGCAACCCGTGGGCACAGGCGGCCCCGCCGTACTACCGGATGCAGCCCGGCATCTCCGAGCCGGTGTTCGCGGAGGCCGACCGGCTCGGCATGCAGATCATGCCGCTGCTCGAATACGCGGGCTCGGGCCATGTGCCTGAAGAAGCCCTTGCCGTCTGGCCTGACGGCTCGCCGCAGTGGTACAGGTGGGGGACGAAAGAAGGCGAGGACGGTCTGCGCACGTGGAACTACCACGAGCAGGCCCAGTGCGTGGACATGGCCCATCCCGCCATCGGGGAGGACATGGCTGCACTGATGGGCGAGGTGGAGGCGGCATACGGGGGTCACGACAGCTTTGCCGGCGTGGTGCTCGCCCCCAGGTTCTCGGCATGGCAGATCAGCTACAGCGACTACGAGCTTGAGCGCTTCGCGGACGAGTATGGTCTCAGGCTGCCCGCCGAGAACGCCGGACAGTGGGTCTATGATAACCACCGGGATGACTTCTACGAGTTCCACTTCGAGCACAAGCGGGAGAACATGCTGCGCGCGGCTGAGGCGCTCCAGGCGGCAGACCCCTCCGACATGTTTGCGATACTCAACTACAACGGTGGCGATGACAACCTGCACTTCGGCACACCGCTGTACTGGTGGGATAAGAAGCAGGGCGATGAGTTCCTCGTGCCCGGGGAGGTCTCGCTGCCCGACCTGTCGGGCATCCACCTGGGCAGGTTGATGGAGGACCATACACGTCCCGACATCGCGGCGATGAGTGTCGGCATGAGCCCGCCCCTGTACCATGGCGATGAGGGCATCTGGAACCTTGCCATCGCCCACTATCCGTGGCTGTGCGGCAACCGGCAGTTCCTCGACTACTTCCGCACAGCTGAGGGCGGCGCGGTGTGCTTCTGGTGGGTCTACAACGAAGATGCCTTCCGCAATCATCCTGGGATCGGCTGGAACTGCCCGGGTCTGAATGGCAACGAGCCCTCGGGGCGGTACTGCATGCTTGATGAGGTGCTGGCGATGGCGACCAGCGATCCGTTCATCATGGGGGTGCGCATCGGTCAGATGAAATCATGGGGGTGCGCATCGGTCAGATGAATCGGGGCTTCCCGGAGTACGCGCGCGAGTTTGCCATGGCCTACCGGGCGCTGCCGGCTGTGAAGTCGCAGATCATCGAGGCCTGTGATGACCCTGAGGTCGTCATCCGCCGCTACGAGACGGAGCAGGGCGTCTTCCTGGCGGTCATCAACACCGGCCTTGGGCCGGAGGCGAAGACGCTCTCGCTGGACGCGGGGGCCCTTGGCGGCAGGCGTCTGCGCGACCTGGTCACAGGTAGACGGCTCGTGGCCCGCAATGGAGCCATCCGCCTGCAGGTGCCCCCCGTCTGCCTGAGGGCCTTCGGCGTACAGTAGGCACACTGCTGCGTGTCCGAACACCTACACCAAGATCAGCGCCCGCAGTCCATGCGGGGCCTGGGTCGCCTCCGGAGCCGGGGGCCGATACTCCGGTGAGCTGTGCGGCCTCACCGGAGAAGCCAACGGCTTCTCCCGTGTCGTGCTTCCTCCGGCGCTCCGCCCGCACCTGCGCCTCCAACAGCGTGTAGAAGATCCTCCCCCCAGGCCGCTTGGCCTGATCGAGGCGCATGCCGCCATGCTCCGCGCGCCACCGGTCGTAAGTCTGCTCGGCGACGCCGACCATCTTGCACGCCTGCGCGACCGTCGCGCCGTTGGCGACCTCCACCTCCACCACAGCCCTCAGGGCCGGCGCAGTCCATTGATGATCTGCTCGGGTGTCTGCCTCTTACTGCTTACCCGTGTTGCCCCTCTCTATCACGTCCAGATGCCTCAGATTCCAGCATGGCACCTGGACCCGTTTCCGGGGACAGGCCACGCCAGGTGGGCGACAGAATAGGGAGGAGCAACCAATGTCTCGACTAGTGGCCGTACCGCTGATTGCACTCATTGCACTCACCACTGCGGTACACGCGCAGGAGAACCTGCTGCCGAATCCGAGCTTCGAGACCGGCAGCCGCAGCGTACACATAGAGAGCTATGACCCCGACTGCCGTGCCTACTGGACCACCCGCAACATTCCCATGGAAGCATGTCGGCTTCCAGGACGCCGATGGCCAGATCATCCATGATGAGCAGCACCACTGGGCGTCCGGCTGGGCCTACAGGACACTCGAGGGCTACTCCGGATGGACGCAGTTCGGCCTCGAGGTCGTGCCGCCGCCAGATGCGCAGGCCGATGTCCACGAGGCGAATGCGCCGCCTGAACAGCTCCTCGCACAGCCGCGGGAACACCAAGCGCGCCCAATGTATAGGCTCTTCGTGCAGGGCGTGTGCGCCGGGGTTCACTGCCAGGTCAGGTCCGGTCTGTACGCTCTTGGCTGCACTTGCGTCCGGTCATAGTGCGCACAGGACGGATATGTCCGCCGCGGTCAGCGGCGTGCGGTGGACCATGAACTCGTCGATGAGCGTGCGCTCCTGGCAGCCGCCGACGAGGATCTCGCTCACCCCCGTCGGGTCGATGGCGACGCCCAGATCGCCGGACTTGAGCCCGCCGCCATCGACCGACACCTCGAAGTGCGAGCCCTTCCAGTTGACCACGATGAGGTGCCAGATGCCGTTCTCCCACTCCGGCCCGAGTGTATCGCCGAGCTGGATGTAGGTGCGGTTGGCGCCGGGGAAGTTCTCTGCGTACAGGTAGAGCATGTCGTTCTGGACCTGTCGCCCGCCCTCGGCAACGGCCGCCATGCGGTTGACTCCGAAGTAGCCCTGGTTGTCGTAGTTGGTGCCGAACAGGTTGTTGCGGATGCCCGTCGGCTCCGACCGGTCCCAGGCCACCGGGCAGACCCAGAACGAGATGCCACCCGGTCTAGTCAGGTCGAGGTCCGCCGCCGGATAGCGGCACCGGCTCCGGCCTTCGCTGACGAACGCCTGGCCCACTATCCCCGGGGCCGTCGCGAACTCGCCATCGAGCGCCTGATCGCGCTCGACATGGGGCGCTCCCCAGACCGGCTCGGGCGTGCCCTCGAAGTTCGCCCAGAAGACCACGTCCGAAAGCAGCTCCCGCACCACCGGGTCCTGCGCGTAGACATCGGCGGGATGCACCGGCTCGTCGGCCCGCGCCGGCATCGCGATGAGCGCGGCGGCGAGCACATATGTCAGAGCTCTCGGCATCCCGCTCACCTCTCGATGTCCATGCGCGCCATGATGAAGGCATGCTTCGCCAGATCGAAGGTCAGTGCGCCGTCCACCATCGCCAGCGGCTCATCTGTCTCAGCGTTGACGGCGCGCAGCGTAGCGCCCTCCAGGCCCAGCCGCGCCGCGTCGAGGGCCACCCGACACGGGCCACCCTCGCCGTAGTCGGTGGCGATCAGCAGCAAGGCGTCGCCCCGGCGGTAGAGGATGCACAGCAGGTCGTCGCGGTTGGCCTC
>JALGUI010000366.1 GCA_029820915.1 Candidatus Zipacnadia bacterium
TCATTGGCCGCGCTCACGATGACCTGCCTGAACGTCGTGCCGTCGCCGTTGGCGTCGATCCAGACCTCGATTTCGTCGTCTCCCCACGGCGCGCCGCCCTTGATGAGCGGCTTGGGCCGGCCCGGCTCTGCGCAGGTAAACGCGACGTAGAGGTTCTCGTCATCGTAGAGGACCATGGCGCTGGTCGCGGCGTCGGAGACGCCCGTACCGTTAATCAAGAAGAACTCATCGGTATTGCCCGCCTGGCCCCATGCTTCTTCGCCCGGCGAACCGTCAACCACGATCTCACCGGAAGCGCGTGCTGCATCGAGTGTCCTCCGCGTGTTGTAGGCCGCCCGGAGTGCCCCGGGGTCTATGCCGGTCAGGAAGTCACCCGAGACGGCATCGTTCGCCGCGAGTATCTGCAGCGTCAGCCTGCGATCAGAGGCGACCCAGTCGCTCCCGACGCTCAGCCACACCCGTCCATCCCAGTCCTCCGGCGCGAATTGCCGGAGATCCAGGGCAAAGACCGTCTCCGGGACGTCGATCAGAGACGAGCCCAGATCGCGGGCCTCGTCGGCAACCGCGAACTTGCCGTAGTCAGGATAGCGAGAGGTGCATTCCGGGTGCATCACGCCCGCCGCGAATCGCACCCGCCTGGTGTAGCCCTCGGGCGTGTGGTAGTCCACGACGATCCCCGCGAAGTTGCCCGAGTACGGTCTCGGCGGCACATGGAAGCCCTCCCCGCGGAAGTGGAAGGCGTCGTGGAAGGTGTTGCTCAGCCTGACCTGGACCCGCCGCAGGTCCTCGATCTCCAGGCCGGCGAACGCCGCGCCCCGGGCGGCCTGCTCGATCTTCCGGGTGGTCCCGGCCTCGAGGAGCAGCTCGCTCGGGTCCACGCGCGCCATGAGCGCCTCCAGGTCCGGCTGGATGGAGCCCTGCTCCGTCGCGGTGGTGAGCACCGCCGAGCGGAGGACGCTCAGGCCTCGTATGGTGCGGTTGACGTCCACGATCTCGCGCGTCCCCGGCATGATCGGGGTTCTCTCGGGGCCCAGACCGAGGTCGGGGAGGGCCGCCGCCAGGTGTACGAGGGCGGGGGCCGATTCCGCCGGTTGAAGCTGCCCTTCGTCGTCCGCCACGGCCCTGAGCGAGACCGTGTACTGGCCCTCCTCGTTCCGGGCCGCGGGAAGCGGCAGCTCGAAGTGCTCACCGGCGCGCGTAGCCATGCGGTTGAAGAGGGCCACGCCGTCCTGTTCGACGCTGAAGATCGCCCTGTCGAACCCGGGCAGGCGAACGCGCAAGCCCGTCAGGGATTCAGCGGCCGCCAGCTCACCAGCCACGTGTGGCTCCCTCGGCGGCCGCGAGGTGAATGCCACCGACAGCCGATGGCGTCCGCGGTCCACCCTGACCACTGGGAAGATGTCGTCGCCCTCACACACGAACGCCGGCTCGACCGGTCGGCCATCGAGGGAGATCCCGTCGAGGCGACGCCGTGTCAGAGGGAGGAAGACGATGATCTCGGCTTCCTCGCGGTCCGAATCGATCTCGACCTCCACTGATCCGGCCCTCGGGTCGAGGCTCCCGCGCAGTCGGACGTTTGGCATCTGGCCGAACAGGTAGTTCGCCGGGAGGTCGTTCTCTGAGTAGACCGCCGCGGGTTGCGTGGTAACGTAGAGCTGGTGGAGCAGCAGCGGTGTCATCTCGAGGTCAAGGTCAAGCTGCTGCCGGTACGGACCGGCGTAGACCAGCCTTCGCCGCGTAACGCGGTCGAGCTGCCAGCCCGTGCTCGCGTACGCGCTGCGTGCCAGCCGCTCGGTCGCGCAGCCTTCGTACTCCCCGGCATCCTCGATGGCGTACTCCCACACAAACACGCGGTCCCCGGGGTCCAGTCCGAAGCTGTCGAGGTCGAGGCGGACAGGCACCGTCTCATGCGTCTCCGCGTGATTGATGAAGGACAGCAGGTACCCGTCATCGCCCTGTCGCCGGACGGCGTAGGACTCCACGTCCGTATCCTTCGTGCGCTTCCAGTCCGGGCTGTATCGCACCGCCGCCATGGTGCAGTTGCCGAGCTCGTACGCCGCCTGCATGTACGCCCGCCGCGCGATTTCATCGCCGTACACCAGCGAGGGGATCCACCCCAGCGCGAGCACACGGTTCATGTAGTCCCTCGCGAGGGGCGGGGTGTAGTACAGCGGGATGATGCGTGCCTGCGGTCGGGAGGTGAGGAACGTCTCCGCGATGGTGGCGATGCCCGCGAAGTGCCGCCAGTAGCCCGCGCGCAACTGTGAGCGCGCTTCGACGAAGTTGATATCGCCATACGGGTTGCCCCTGTTGTTGAAGAAGACCATCTTGTCCGGGCCATGCTCTGCCGCGATCCGCTTGATGTCCAGGAAGAACTGGAAGCAGAGATCGTCGCGGGTGTACTCGCCGGAGTCCCAGTCGATCAGGTTGATCGCCTTTGGGTCATCCAGGTAGATGAAGTCCGTGCCCAGGTACCCGAGCACCAGATCGAATTGAGAGAGCAGCTCGTCGTAGCACTCCTGCACCGACAGCAGTTGCGCGTAGTTGGTCGCCATCCCGGGGAAGGTGCTGAACGGCTCGCCGTCCTTGTTCGTGGAGCGGAACCACTCGGGATGCTGCGTGTAGATGCGGCCGTGCTCGAAGGCGGAGAGCACCCACATGTAGATGCCGACCTTGATGCGAGGAGACAGCGCCTTGATCCGCTGGATGAGGTCTCTCAGCTCCTCACCGGTGATGTTGCCCCCCAGTCCACCCTCCAGGCCGCGGTCCACGTAATAGTCCGCGAAGTTGCCACCGACATCGACCAACACCATGATGGTGCCCTCATCGGTCATCTCCACGATGCGGCGCAGCCGGGCCTCGCCCCTCGGGTCGCAGCCGGCGTAGATCTTGATGTCGGCTACCCAGTCGGGGACGGGCGGGATCTCGTCATAGGCCTCTTGCACCGCCGGCAGACCGGGGTATTCGTCGGTGAGGAAGCGCTGCCAGTCGCCCTCGAACACGCTGAGGTACTGCTCGAAGGACGTCTCCTTCGTTGTGGAGAGCCTTGACGTGCCCAGCGACATGTCCCAACCGTCGGGGGTGTAGTGAAGCACGTTGTTCGGCTCTACATATCCCGCAACCGCGCCGGTGAACCAGGGCCAGACGAACTGGTCGTCCAACCGGGTCCTGATGTGGGCGAAGCTATACCCCGTCTCCGGTTGGTGGAGCACCATTCCCTTGGTCGTATTCTGATAGGCCGTTACCTTCTGCCAGGCGTCGATGTCCGGGGCCGGGAGGAGGGGGCCGCCGCCGTCGGCGCCGCCCATGTAGTAGCCGCCGTCTCGGTAGGCCGGATCGAACGTTGCCTGGGAGTTGTATGTGATGAACTGCAGCACGTCGCTCCTCGTCGTGAAGCCTACTCGCTGGAAGAGCTTGTTCCCCTCAATCCAGTACTGCTTGCTGATGGCCAGGTCCGGTACCATTGGATTAGAGCAGGTCAGCTCGATGCGCTGACCTTCGCCGTCGAACCTT
>JALGUI010000367.1 GCA_029820915.1 Candidatus Zipacnadia bacterium
ATGAAGGATTCGCCGCACAATATCGCGTTCCTGCAGGTGACAAGGGAGGTGGCGGCGCACTAGTTGCGGAAACAACCTTCGTTCGGCGTCCGAATCACGCCCGGCCCGCCATGCCGGGGGATACCGCACTCATCTTACTGTGCGCGCTCAGGCGGGCCCAGGCGGCGATTTGACGCCGCTCGCGGCGTCGAATGTCACTCAGGGTGGGGGACAGCCGTCTGCCTCCCACGCGAGGACGCGAGGGTCCTCCTGGAGTTGAGGTCCGATGACAATGCCTCTGTGCACGTCCCGGCGCGCGCGCGTGGCGGGGATCGTGCTCGTTCCGCGGATTGTGGCTGCGGCGCTGTGCCTGGCGCTTGTGTGCCCCTGCGTCGCGCTGTCGGCCGAGGGCGATGGCGACTCCGACGGGGCGGCGGTCTCCATCTCGGTCACCGAAGCCGGCGTGTCGCTGTTCGCCGTCAACGCCGATGCGCACGCCCTGCTGAGCGAGCTGGCGCGCGAAACCGGCCTTGCGATCATCGTCGATGATACCGTCGATCGCAAGATCACCCTCAACCTCGTGGACAAGCAGCCCCGCGAGATCCTCGCCACCATCGTAGATACCTACGGCCTGTCCTTCGCCGAGGTGGACGGGATCCATATCTTCTCCGAGGGCATCCCGAACTCGCCCTCGTCCTACCTGCTCTCCAGCATCGGCTGCTACACCACGCAGTACGTCTCGGCGGCGCAGGCAAAGAACCTCATGCCCGCCTTCCTGACCAAGTACGTGAAGGTGAACGCGTCGCAGAACGCCGTGGTGCTGTCCGCGCCCGAGGCCGTGCTGCGCCGCTTCCAGGAGGACATCCAGCAGTTCGACAAGCCCCCGGCGCAGATCATGCTCGACGTGCTCGTCGTCGAGTTCACCGACATCGACACCGACACGTTCGCGGGCCGCATCGGCTGGTCCAACGACAAGCTCGGGCTGTCGATCGATTCGCTGACCGGCGACCTGAACTTCACGGCCATCGCCAGGCTGACGACCGACTTCTACGCTTGGATCGACTCGCTCGTGACCGCGCGCAAGGCCCGCGTCCGCGCCTGCCCCCGTATCGCCACGGTCAGCGGCTCGCGCGCCAAGATCTTCATCGGCACCCAGCAGTTCCTGCAGATCCCCGTGTCGATACCGGGCCAGGGCACGAGCAACTCGATCGACGCCGGCGTGAGCCTCGAGATGCGACCTCTCACCGGTGGCAACGGTGAGATCATCCTGGCCATCGAGGAGGAGATCTCCACCCTCGGCGCCGTCTCCGCGGCCACCGGGCTGCCCGAGAAGACCACGCGCTCGGCCCAGACGACCATCCGCGTGCGCGACGGCCAGACCCTCATCATCGGCGGCCTGCGCCAGGACGAGAGCCGGGAGGTGCGCTCGCGCATCCCGATCCTGTCCGACATCCCCATCATCGGCAGGCTGTTCACCTCACACAGCATCGAGCAGACGACCGTGGACCTGGCGATCTTCGTCACCGCGCGCCTGCTGTCACAGACCGGCCACCTCCCCGAAGCTGAGGAGGCGGCGATCATCGAGCGCTTCCTCCCCGAGGGTGAGGACGAGAGCCTCGAGGATCAGGTGCCTGGCGAGGGCCAGGATCAGGTGCCTGGCGAGGGCCTGTTGCCGGGCGAGGAGGCCGGTGATGACTGAGCGCCGGCCGCTCGCCCTCGTCTGCTTAGCCGCGCTGCTCGCCTGCGCCACGCCGCTGTTGGCGCAGACCCGCCTCGCGTGCAACATCACCGAGGTCAAGGTCGAGCAGCTCAGCAACGCGGTCGAGGTAACCCTCAAGGCCGACGGCCTGCTCCGCGTCAACTTCACGGCCTGCTCCGCGTCAACTTCGACATCTGGAACTTCGTCGAGGAGGATGAAGAAGGCAACTGGGACCGGGTTCCCCGGCGCGACATCCCGATCAAGATCACCAACGCGCGTTCGCAGGTAGGCACCTTCGTGGACATCGGCACCTACCCCGTCAGCTATCTGGAGTTGGCGACGCCTCCCGACTCCCGCGAGGGCGTGGGCCTGGACCTGCGCCTCGTGCTCTACGAGCCCGCTGTCGTCCACTACCTCAACGTGGACAACTGGGACGACTTCGACTGGTGGGCGCAGTGGGGCTCGATCGCCTTCGACATCCGCAAGTCCCAGTCGGGCCGCGAGCTGAAGATCTTGGTGTGGAGCGATCGCCACGAGGAGGTCATCTCCCCGCCCAAGCCGCGACGCGAGCAGGATCTGCCGGCCGAGCTGTCGGTGAGCGTCGAGGATGGCCTGCTCACCGTTGACTGCGTCAACACGCCGCTGGAGGAGCTGGCGGCCGAGGTCGCCAGGGCCACGGGCGAGACGGTCTTCGTCGATGATCGGGTCCAGCGCCTCGCGACCGTGCAGATGGTGGGCGTGCCGATCGATCGGTTCGTGACCGCCGTCGCCGCCGGCTACGGCCTGAGCGTCTCGCGCTTCGATGGCGCGTGGCTGGTTAGCGACGGCCTGCCCACCAGCCTGGCGCCGTACCTGGCGGGCGAGGGCCGAGCCTACCGGCTCAAGTACCTCGAGGCCACGGACGCCATCCAGCTGCTGCCCAACTTCCTGCTGCGCTACCTCAAGCCCTCGGACGCGGGCGACAGCATCATCGCCTACGGGCCGGGCCAGCTCCTCGATCGCATCGGCGAGGACCTGGCGGCCATCGACCGGCCATCCGGAGCCATCCGGGTGCGCACGGCGGTCATCGAGACCAGCGACAGTGAGATGACCCGGCGCGCCTGGCGGCTGCTGGGCGGCGACGACACGCGCGTCGAGATCGACGGCGGCGCCATCAGCATCGACCGCGGCGTGAAGCCGTTCAGGCGCTATCTGGCTGAGGTCCGCGCGCTGAACACCGAGGGGCGACTACGCGTGCGGGCGCAGCCGTCGCTGCTTGTTCGCCCGGGGGCGTCGGCGGAGATCTTCGTGGGCCAGCGCCAGTACTACCAGTACGTGGCCTGGGGCGAAGAGGTGGCGCTCCGCTCCGTCGAGGTGGGCGTGCGCCTGAACGTCAGGCCTCGGCCGATGGGTTCGGACATGATCGCCGCGCGCGTCGAGGTGAGCGTCGGCACCGTGCGGGGTCTCGACTCCGGCCCACCCATCGTTGACGCGCGCTCGGCCGAGAGCACGCTCGTGGTGGGCAACGGCGACACCATGGTGATCGGCGGCGGGCTGGTGGTCGAAGAGGCCGAACGCGAGAAGCGGGGGCCACGGTCCTTCCGTGACGTCTGGCTGCTGTCGGACGTCACAGGCGGTCGCTCAAGTGATGAACAGCTGCGTGAGATCGTCTTCCTGGTGTCGGCCGAGTACGCACGGTCGCGCCCGCACGAGGCGGATGCGGAGGAGCAGACCTGATGGCCTGGCAGCGATGTGCAACATGGGGTCCATGGGCGGCCGTCGCCGCCATCGTTCTGCTGGTATCCGCGCCGGCGGGGGCGCAGGATGCCTACTGCACGGTCACCGAGGTCACGACCAAGGCGCTCAGCAACGGCGCGACCATCACGGTCGAGGCCGACGGCATGCTGCAGTACCGCGTCCGCACCAACCAGTGGCGCAGGGTGACCGAGATCCAGATCGACCTCGAGAACGCGCGCTCGGCGCTCGATCAGGACCTCATCCGCCCTGATGACGTCCATCCCCTCAGCTACATCAGCTTCACCATCCCGCCCGACGCGCGCAACGGCATCGGGCTGACCATGCGCATCCAGCTCGTTGACCGGTCGAACTTCGACATCCCCGATCAGACCGACCCGCAGCGCCTGGTCGTCAACGTCAGGACCGAGCGCACGGTCCCGCGCGGCCGGAGCAACGGCAACGGTGACGAAGAGGACGGTGAGGACGAGGAGAACGGCGAGGGCACCATCGAGGTGACGTACGAGGACGGCCTGCTGACCGTGCGCGCCCTCAAGGCGGACCTGCACCGCGTGGTGGCCGAGATCGCGCGCGCGGCGGGCGTGAACGTGGCGGTTGACGACCGCGTGCAGCGCAAGGTCAGCCTGCACGTCACGGCCATGACCGCCGAGCAGGTGCTGCAGGGCATCGCCAGCGGCTACGGGCTGGCCATCTCCACCGTCGGGGACGTCAAGATGCTCAGTGAGGGCATCCCGACGGACCTGCCCACCTACGGCCGCTCCGCCACCCAGTCGTACCCGCTGACCTACCTGAAGGTCGATGACGCCGCCAGCCTGCTCCCGCCCTTCCTCATCGAGTACCTGCGGCGCAACTCGCAGCAGAACTCGATCGTGGTGACCGCGCCCCGGCAGATGCTGGAGAAGATCGGCCAGGACCTGCGTGCCATCGACATCGCCCCGCCGCTGATCATGGTCGAGGTGCTGGCGGTCGAGATCACGCGCGACGGCTCCGGCGAGACCTCCCTCGACTGGGCCTACTACGGCGATGACTGGCAGGCGAGCGGCAACTCGCTGACCGGTGACGTCGGCTACGCCGAGGGCGACTCCTACGGCATTTCCGGGGGCGTGGTGGACACCGAGACGCTGTCCGCGCACGTGCGCGCGCTGATGACCTCCGGACAGGCGCGCATCCACGCCCAGCCGCGCATGGCCGCCATGAACGGCGAGCGCGCCAGCATGTTCATCGGCCGCGACAGGTTCATCCGGATGACGTACATCCGCTCCGGCAACGAGCAGGAGCGGATCGAGACCGTGCGCGTGGGCGTCTCGCTGTCGATCGTGCCCTGGACCGGCGGCAACGGCGAGATCACGAGCGGCGTCACGTGCGAGGTCAGCAACATCGTGGACATCGACCCGGAGACCGGCATCCCGCGCCTGAGCACGCGGCGTGCCGAGGCCACCGTGCGCGCCCGCGACGGCGAGACCATCGTCATCGGCGGGCTGCTGCAGAAGCAGAGCGAGACCGTGCGCCGCCGCATCCCGTTCCTGAGCTGGATCCCGATCATCGGCCCCCTGTTCGAGAGCACCACCACGCGCTCGACCGACACGGAGCTCGTCTTCTTCCTGACGCCGCGCGTTATCGACCCTGACGCCGCGGCCGCCGTGGCCGCCGAAGCGGCCGCCGAGGCAACCGCCGTCTTCGCCACCCCCGCACCGCCCTACGCCGAGGCGGAGGGGGAGGTCGAGCCCTAAGCCTCGTCGCGGCGCTCGTAGCTTCCCAGGCGCTCGATGGTCGCCGCCGGCGCGCCCACCTCCCGCAGGACGTCGATGAAGCCCGAGTGCAGGCGAGCGGCCTGGTCCCGGTTGCCCTCCAGGA
>JALGUI010000368.1 GCA_029820915.1 Candidatus Zipacnadia bacterium
ACGCGGATGCTCTCCACGATGCACTCGTCACCCCCGAGCACGGTCAGGCCGTCGGCACCGCACTCGGGGCAGGCGGGCACGTAGGGCATCAGATGGTAGATCGGGTCATCGGGAACCGGGGCCTCGCCCTCGTAGCCGCAGGCGGCGCAGCGGACCGTGAGCGGGCGCCGCTCGATCTCGATCCCCGCGCCCTCGGCGATGGTGTCGCGCAGTATCTGTTCGAGCCAGAACTGGAGATTCTCGGGCTCGAGCATGGTCATGGCGCCGAGGGCCAGCCGGATGCCCTCGACGCGCTCGGCATGGCGTTCGCCCGCCGCCTCGAGGACGGAGCGGGCGATGGACTGTGCGGCGGTGATGTCGTGCATGGCGGCCTCAGAGCTCGAGCGCGGCGAGAAGCTCATCGACGCCCTCACCAGATCGCGCGCAGGTGGCGACCACCGCGATCTCCGGGTTGACGCCGCGCACGTCGGCGGCGAGCCGTTCGACGTCCACCTCCATGGCGTCGGCGAGATCGATCTTGTTGACGACCGCCAGGTCGGCCTGCCGCACCATGATCGGGTGCTTGACGGCCATGTACGGGCCCTCGGTGACCGAGAGCACCAGGAGCCGGCGGTGCGCGCCGACCGGGAAGGCCGCCGGGCAGATGAGGTTGCCCACGTTCTCGATGATGATCAGATCGAGCGCGTCGAGGTCCAGGCGGTCCAGCGCCCTGCGCACCAGCTCGCCGTCGAGGTGGCAGGCGCCGCCGGTCTGGATCTGCACCACCGGCACGCCCTGCACCTCGATGCGCTCGGCGTCGATGCGCGTGGTGATGTCGCCGGCGATGACCGCGACGCGCCGCCGATGCTTCAGCCGGGCGACCATCCCATCGATCAGCGTGGTCTTGCCCGACCCGACCGAGCCGAGCACATCCATGGCCGTGACGCCATGCTCATCGAGCAGGGCCAGATTGCGGTCCGCAAGCTCACTGGTACGCTTGCTCAGGTCCATGTCGAGCACGATGTCGAAGCTCTCGCCGCCATCCGGTGTACCGGCCATCGTCGATTCCCTCTCCCGCGCCTGGCGCGGCGCGCGCGGCCGTCGCGGCGGTCATTGTACGCGGTGCCGGGGCTGAGGTCAACGTGCCGAGGCGCGCGGACCGCCGGGATGCAGGGTACGAGTGGCGCACAGGCAGGCGGATGCGCGCGGAGCCACCGGCAGGAGCGATGGGCATAGCATACCCCGACCTGTCCCGGTTCGGCTGAGGTCGGCCGGTTAGCCACCGACGGGACCGTCCGCCGCGCTGGTTGGCATTCCGCCATCAGTGCCGCCATTTCGACAAACGTCGATGGCACTCCTGTTGCGGCAGCCTTGCCCCGCAGGCGAGTATCTCATCAAGCGAGCTCGCGGCGCGATGCGGCTTGATGACGGATAGCTCTACGAGCTTGTCCAGTACCCAGAGTGTGCCGTGGACAGGTACTCCCTCGCTCTCGGCGGCCTTGCGGAGCTTTCCGTCGCCGGACAGCAGGCTGAGGCCATCTCGCACAGCGATGACAAGCGCGGTCAGGTCGCGAACGCTGGGGCCCGCGTACCGGCTGATCAAGTCCTGGAGCAGGACGTAATCATCCGAGGAGAGCGAGACCTCCTCGACCCCCAGTGCCCTGAGCACCTGAGGGTCCACCGTCTCCAGTTCCTCCAGTATGACGTCAGGACTGACGAGTTCCCACCGCGGTGTGAACGCTTCGGCCAGCAGGCTGCCGAAGTGCAGATCGATCCACACAGTGGCGTCAACCACCAGTCTCACACCGGCTGAGCCTCCTGGGGCCACTTCATCTCACGACGGACCTCGATCAGGGGCTTGCCCAGCAGGTCAGCAGCCTTGCTGGTCGAGATGATGTCCTGGGCTACCGCCTGTTCCACAAGTCTCTGGAAGCGCCGAGGGATCTCGGGCTTGACCGGCTTGCCCGGTTCGCGACTCCACCAAGTCTCGCCGTTGTCCGCCCTGTTCCGCTTGAAGGTCATGCAGAAGCGCTTGTACGTGCTCTCGGTGATAATCCCCAAGTCGCGCAGCCTTCTTGCCCACGCTGACATGCTGAAGCCCCACTTGTGCTTCAGCGAATAGAGTACCTGAACGCTCAGGTGGCTTGGTGAACCGGGGAACTGGCGGCGTACCGCGACCGCAGGGAGAATGAATGCGGCCCCGAAGCGGAAGGCCGCAGCCTCACGGAGATCCTGGGGCGCATCCTCTGCGAAGCTCAGGAGCAGGTGTCCAAGCTCGTGTGCCATGCTGAGCCGCTGCCGGTCGCCGAACTCAGGGTCGCGCCGCACCCCGACGACAGGAACGGGCCGACCGTTATGTTGGACCCAGGCCTTGAAGCCATCAAGACCTCGGGCGGCCTCGACCAAGATGACCTTCACTCCTCTATCTTCGAGCACCTCGCAGAGGTTGTCGATCGGGTCATTGCCAAGCCCCCATTCGTCACGAAGCTCATTGGCAGCTGCCTCGGCCTGCGTCACTTCGCCGATCACCATGTTGGAGACGCCGGGATGCTCGAATGAAGGGAATGCATCTGGACCGAACAGACTCTCTGCCGCCAGATACCGCTCCAGCTCATCTTTCGCCTGATGCTCAATCGCCGCCCGCTTCTTCTCAGGGAAGCGACTTCGCTTGCGGTACTCGACTCCCACAAGCTCCGCAGTGATCGGGCGGAAGAAGTACTCGAACTTGACGCCCAACGCCCGCGCAAGACGGAGGAGCACATCGGAACTCGGTGCCATCTGACTGTTTTCGTACTTGGAAATCGCCATCGGAGACAGGTCAACATGCTCAGCCAGCGCACGCTGGCTGAGACCGGCCGCAAGGCGGGCCTGCTTCAGTCGCTCCCCGAATGCCTGCATACCAAGACCTCCCTTAGCCGTCGTAGTCGCAGTTTACATTCTAACACTTTCCTGCTATTATGTAAACTAACCCGGGGGGAAAAGGAGGTGAGGACACATGGCCAGGAATCGCCCGCATGGCGATGGGGCCAGGCGAGGGGCTGTCCGGAAGAGGTCCCAGACCTACAACCCCGCCACCGGGAGATGGGTCAAGCGTGGCCCTGACGGCAGGTTCATGGACGGCAAGTCTGACGGCAAGCCGTTCAAGGGCGTCCGCAAGGAACGCTGACCCATCCCCCAGCACAGGGCGTGGGGGCGTATGGGCGTCCGTACGCCCGCCGCGTTCCCCATTGCGCGCCACACACCTTCACCTCCACCAGGATCCTGCAGTTCCAAGCGGACTGCGCCACGACAGCATGCTCAGCCGCCACTTGGCGGCGGTTCGCCGCCCGCGTTCGCGTCCGCTGCTCGCAGGGAATGCCGCCCGGCGCGCCGAACCCCCCGCCATCGCGGCCGAGGGTGGCTGCACCGAATCCGACACCGAGGAGTGATCGGCGTGAAGCGCTGCGTGGTCGTGGGCTGCGGAGGCCGGGGCGCGTACTGGACCAACCGCGTGCTGGCGGCGATGACCGACCGCGTGCAGGTGGTCGGGCCTCGTGGATGTCGCCGAGGAGCCGCTGGCCCAGGGGGCCGAGACGCACGGGCTGCCCCAGGCGGCGCTGTTCGGCGATGTAGGCGAGGCCTTTGACGCGCTTGAGGCCGACTTCTGCCTGATCTCGTCGCCACCGTGGGCGCACGAGGAGGCCGTGCGCGCGTCCTGCGAGCACGGGCTGGCGATCCTGAGCGAGAAGCCCGTGGCCGACACGCTGGAGGCGAGCGTGCGCATCGAGAAGATGGTCGAGGCGGCGGGCCTGCCCATGGTCGTGGTGCAGAACTACCGCTACTCCCCCTTCATGCTCGCCTTCCGCGAGGTGCTGCGCGAGGGGCGCCTGGGGCGGCTGAGCTACCTGTTCGGGCGCTTCGCGGCCGACTACAACCCGCCGAAGTCCTGGGGCAAGCGCTTCCGCCACGAGATGGACTACGCGCTGCTCATCGAGGGCTCGGTGCATCACTTCGACATGCTGCGCAACCTCACCGACGAGGACTGCGAGGAGATATTCGGCTACGGCTGGATCCCGGCGTGGTCCGACTTTCAGGGCGACTCGAACGGGCTCTACGTCATGAAGATGACCGGCGACTGCTTCGCGTTCTACGAGGGAAGCTGCACCGCCGAGGGCATCGAGAACTCGTGGCACAAGGAGAACTACCGCGCCGAGTGCGAGGAGGGCGCGGTGGTCATCGACGCCGACAACGTGGTGCGCATCCACCGCGTCGATGGCGAGGACGAGATCGTCGAGCAGCCCGCGGACATGCCGGAGGCGGGCGAGGCGATCGTCGCGGAGTTCCTCGAGTACCTCGAGACCGGCGTGCCGAGCCAGACCGCCATCGAGGACAACATCAAGTCGGTGGGCATGGTCTTCGCGGCCATCGAGTGCGACCGGACCGGCCGGCCGGTGAAGGTGAACGAGATGCTCGCCGAGGCGGAGGAGCAGGTGGAGGCGTGACGGACTCGGCGCAGGCCGCCGTGTCGTTCAGTGGCACGGGCACTCCTG
>JALGUI010000369.1 GCA_029820915.1 Candidatus Zipacnadia bacterium
AGTGCGCCCAGTCCTTGCCGCGGTTGGCGAAGGCGTAGCCGGTGTGGTGCGGGATGGCGATGCCGCCGCGCTCGCGCAGGTTGGCGTAGAGGTCGTCGATGTGCAGCGACAGGTCCAGCGGCGGATCGTCGAACGGGTGGAACACGTTGTGGTCGCCCCAGCGCGTGCGGTCACCCGACCACTCGTACCCTGCGAAGGTGACGAGGCGCCCCGGCTCGTGGTACTCCCTCACGAGTCGGCAGATCATCTCCCAGTCGCGCGCGTAGTAGTCCTTCCAGCCGACGGTCTCCGACCGGAACCCCTGCTCGTTGCTGGTGAAGTGCGCCGGGTAGTAGACGATGGGAAAGAAGTCCAGGTAGTCGCGCGCGCCCTCGAAGGCCCGGCGCACGAAGGCCTCGCACTCGCCGGCATCCTCGGGCGGCTCGGCGACCGCGTCCACGCCCTGCGCCTGCAGCCGCATGTGCGCGAGGTTGAACTGCGTGTGCATGTCGCCCCAGTAGATGCTGTATCCCATCACGTGCCCTCCCGGTCGTTGCCGTTGTCGTCCGGAGCGACGCATGTTGACATGCGTCGGCCGTTTGTCGTTGCGATGCGTCGGCCGCCTTGGGCAACGGCTCAGCGGGTCCGGAGAGCCGTCGAGCCGGATGGCGCACCTACTCCTTCTCCGGCCCGCCGATCACCCACCGGTACAGCCCCCACGCCACGAGCCGCACCTCCACGTCCGCCCCGCGTCCATCATGTAGATGAAGACGTTGGGGCGATACGCAGTGGCCCCTCGCGAACGCCGCTGACACACCGGCGCATTCTTCGACGCCGGGTCGTGCATCCCCTCGCTGGGGTGTCCCGGTGCGCGCAGATCGAAGACCAATCGGCCCGGAGGGGTAAGCGCGATGGTATCCCGTTGTCTTTGTGGGGGGCGCCGGGAGCACATGACATGACAATACCTACAGAAACGCCGCATATATGGGGGGGGGAGGTGATCGAGGTATTCTGGCTTGGTCACTTTGCGGGAATTGTGTTGACGGCTCTTGACACGGGCGGTGGTGCGCAGTACAATACGTTGCGGTTACAGTAAACGTTTTCTGAGGCCCTGAAGAGGGCAGTCCATGGCCGTCACGATGCGCGAGATCGCCGAAGTGGTCGGGGTGTCGATCCCGACCGTTTCGCGGGTGCTCAGAGACGTTGCCGACGTGATGGTGAATGATGCGACCCGAAAGCGTATCTTCGAGGTCGCAGACGAGTTGGGCTACCATCCCAACCCCCACGCGCAGGCCCTGGCCCGGGGCAAGGCCTCCTCGATCGCCGTGCTGGCGCCGACCTCACCTCATGCCGTGAACTCCGTGAAGACCTGGACCCTGTGCAACACGCTCGCCGAGTTCGGTCGGGACATGCTGGTCGTTGGGGTAGACCCCTCTTCCTCGAAGAGCCGCATAGAGACCATGCTGTATGCGGCCGTCCCCGAGGCCGTGGTCATCCTGACCAGTGGCTGGGAGATCGCCGAGCTGCAATCCCTGTGCCGGGAGCTTCATGCTCGGGAGATATGGCCACTCCTGGTTGATCCCATCCAATGGGGAGCCACGACTGAGTTAGCCAGCGACGTAGTAGTGCTGAACCGCGCCCAGGGTGCCTTCCTTGCCGTTTCGCACCTCGCGGACTGCGGCCATCGACGCATCGGTCTGCTCACACCATCCGCCGCCGAAGCACGTGCAGTGGGCTATAAGCAGGCGCTGAGGGCGCGCGGGATTACAGACCACTGTACCGAGATCCTGACCAAGGCGGGGTCTGCTGCATTAGTGGGCGAGCACGGCGCGGAGAGGCTTCTGCGGCGACACCCCGAGGTGACGGCGTTGTTCTGCTATTCGGACTTGACGGCCCTCGGGGCGCTGAAGGGCATAGAGCGCATGGGCTTGCGGGTGCCCGAGGACGTTGCCGTGGTGGGGTTCGATGACCAGCCATGGACTGCGTACCTGCCGGTGCCTCTCACCACCGTGGCTCAGCCGGTGCAGGAGATGTGCCAGGTGGCTGCGCAGCTTCTGCGCAGCAGACTGGGCGGCGACACGGGACCGTGGCAGCGCGTGGATATCAGTCCCAGGCTGGTGGTGCGGGCATCCACCGGTTAGGGGCGAGATATGTCGGATTGCGTTGGCGTTCGCGCACACAGCCAGGCAGATGTTCGAGCCGAAGGAGGTAGTGCGATGCGTCGTACTCGCGGCTTCACGCTCATCGAGCTGCTGGTAGTGATAGCCATCATCGCTATCCTGGCAGCGATTCTCTTCCCGGTGTTTGCTCGGGCCAGGAAAAAGGCCTTCCAGGCCTCCTGCCAGAGCAACCTCAAGCAACTGGCTTTGGGCTTCGCCATGTACGTCTCTGACTACGACGAGACCTACCCCATCTCGCAATGCAACTGGGACTTCACCAGCCCCGCCCTGCACGGTTACTGGATGTTCGCGATCTACCCGTACGTGAAGAACGCGCAGCTATTCTGGTGCCCCGAGGGCTACGGCAACCTGAACTACGAGAACTACTACTCCCACTACACCCTGCTGGCCCCCGCCTACACACTGATCGAGGCGTTTAACCCTTCCTCCTCGGCCGCAGGACTGCACATCCAGAGCGCCTATGGGTATAACCCGGTGATTCCAGGCGACGCTGAGGAGGCGGCCACCGACTCGGGGCACAGCGAGTTCTTCCGCGGCGACCCGCGCAACGGCGTATGGCAGCCGCTGACTGAGGCCCGGTTCCAGTTCCCGGCAGAGACGATGCTGGCCGGGGATGCCTGGAACCAGATGCCACGCTGGAAGTGGTACTGGGTCGTCCCCGGTCGCTGTCCGGACCACAACGGAGGGCAGAACTTCGCCTTCGTTGACGGCCACGTCAAGTGGTACTCGGAGCAGACGCGCAGGAGCAGCTACGACGAGGCGCCGAGGTGGTCGTACGAGTAGCGCCTCAGTTCACAGATGGGCGCGGCGGCATGTCGCGTGTCCACTCCACTTCAGGAAGAGAAGGAGAAGAGGAGGCATCCCGATGGGCAAGCTGAGAGGTTTTACGCTCATTGAGCTGCTGGTCGTGATCGCGATCATCGCGATCCTGGCGGCTATACTGTTCCCGGTGTTCGCGCGTGCCAGAGAGAAGGCGCGGCAGACAAGCTGTCTGAGCAACACTAAGCAGCTCATTCTGGCGTTTGTTGCCTATGCGAGTGACTACGATAACAAGCTGCCCAGGATCTACTACGCCGGACCGTCGCACACGCTACCAGATGGGGCCACTACCAGCACGTACTTCAGGTGGGACGAGGTCATCTACCCCTATGTGAAGAACAGCCAAGTCTATCAGTGCCCGAGCAACCCCGAACATATGACCTGGGACGGCTGGACGACCGTCAACTACCCCTACAACTACTACAACGTAGGACTTGTATCCGGCTCCTCGACGGGCCTGAGACTCAACTATCTGGTACACCCCGCTGAGTTCCTCGTTATCTGCGATGGCAGCAGCTACATAGCG
>JALGUI010000370.1 GCA_029820915.1 Candidatus Zipacnadia bacterium
CCGGCAGGGCGACCACCAGGGCCACGATGTGCGGCGTCTCCGCGGTGTACCTGCGCGACAGGATCGTGGCGGCGGCCTGGGCGTGGATCTCCACGCCGCTCATCGGGCCGACGGGCGTGGAGAACAGGTCCTTCATCTCGTCGGTGACGCCGATGAGCACGAAGCGGTCGCGGATGGCGGAGGAGTCGGCGGTGCCCGCATGGACCTCCCCGAACGAGACCGTCGGCACGCTGCCCGCGGGCCCTGCCCAGTTGATCATGAACCGCTCGGGCGGCTTGCCCGCTGCGTCGCGGAGCACGGCAAGCGACAGCGCCGGGTAGGCGGTCGAGCCATCGTCGGCGCGCTGCAGCGTGAGAACCCAGCGCACGACGTTGTCGGGCCGAAAGAGCAGGGGCGAGGCCACGCCGCGAGCCGCCGCCGCGATCGGCTCGGCGGGCTGCGCGAACTGGGTGCGCTCGCCGGTGGAGCCGTCCAGCTCTGCCTCGGCGCCGGCCACGACCGTGACGTTGTCGGCCGCGGCGATGGCCTCGGCGAGCCGGGCGTCGATCTCGGGGTCGCTGTCACCGGCGAAGAACACGTCCATGCCGATGCTGCGCGCGCCCCAGTCGGCGAGGTGCTCGATGACCGGGACGTACGCCGAACGCTCGAGCGCCGCCGGGCCCCAGCGGGGCAGCTCCTCGAGTGTGCGCGCCTCGATGGCAACGATCACGAAGTCGTCGAGCGGGGGGGAGGCGTGGGGGCGGCTCAGGCGCCAGTCAACCGTGCGCAGCTCCAGAGCGCGCAGGGCGCCCAGTCGCGCGGCAGCGAGCACAGACAGCACGCCAACGACCACGGCCACGATGACCGCGGCGCGCCCACTCAACCGGGTGGTGGGAGCGGCGATGGCTGATGACCTCCGCTCAGCGGCCGCCGCCGGGCCTGCGCGGCCAGTGCACCCGCGGTTGGGCCCGCGGGCGCTGGGGTGGGGCCGCGGGCTCGTTGCCGACCTGCCCACGCGGGGACGCGTGCGCCTGCGACCCGGTGCCGGGCCGCTGCTGCCCGGCGCCCTGACCGGCCGCCTGCGCGGACCTCAGGTAGAGGACGCGATCTCCGGCCAACACCACCTGAATCGCGTCTCCCGCGGCCCGCTGCAGGGCCGCGCCGAGCTGCTGGGCCGTCATCTGCGTGACCACCGCCAGCGACACGCGATCGCCCGGCAGCAGCAGCGGCGCCGTCCGCATGACGCCGTCCAGGCTCTCCACGAAGCGCCTGATGTGTGCTATCTGGTCACGGTCGGCGCCCGCGATGTCGATGCGCACCGTGCCCGCCTGCGCCTGCATGAGTTCGCGGATGATGCGCGGCGCCAGGCCCGCGCCGACGCGCCGGCCCAGCGCCGCCAGTGCGGCCATGACCGCCTCGCGCTCGTTCCGGCCGACGCCCGGCACCGTGGCCTCGATGGCGGTCAGGGACTGCGCCTCGCCATCGCGGACCAGCCTGATGTCGCTCTTGACGCGCGCCGAGAACAGCTCACCGTTGAGCCGGCGGAGTTGCTCGAGCCCGACGTCGCCGATGACGCAGTAGTCGGCGGTGGGCGTGCGCCCCCAACTGATGGTGCCGTCGGGGTTGAAGGAGAAGTCGGTGACCCCGGCCTCCACCACCGACGTGCTGTGCAGCCCGTGCAGCGCGAGCTGACCGGCCACCGCTCTGGAGGCCAGGTAGGCGCCCAGCTCGCTCAGGTCCTGCTCGCGCAGCGCGACAATGATCTGCGGGTCGCCCAGGTGGCGGACGATGTCGCGGTGGCGGTTGTACATCACCCACGCGGCCGCGTCGTCGCCCGTGAGGTTGAAGCGCTCGACGACGGTGCGCAGGTCCCGTGGGACGCGGCAGCGCTCATCGGGCGTCACGCGCATCCGCTGGTCGCCGGCCTCGATCTCCACTTCGCCCTCGTAGACGTACGTGTCGCAGTTCCCCTCCTCGCCTAACTGGCAGCGGAAGACCGTGCCCGTGACCGACGCCACGGCGCTGGGCATGCGCACCTCGAACTTGCTCGCGCCGCCCAGCGTGCGCTCGATGGTCACCCAGATGCCGCCCACGACGTGCTGGAAGCTCGTCGTACCGCTCGCGTCGAGGGCGGTGACCAATACCTGCGAGCTCTCGGCCATGCGCACGTAGCCGCCCTCGCCGACCGACAGCTCGGCGCGCGACGAGGCGCCGGTCTTGATGCCGTCGCCCGGCTCCAGCACCTCGTTGAGGCGGGCGGGATGGTAACCGCCGGTGCCGTGGCGCGTCTGCACGTCGCCGCACACGGAGGTCAGCACCGCTTGGTTGGTCGCCACCTGCGCGCGATCCGCCGGCGCCACCGCGACCAGCAGGGCGAGCGCGGCAAGCGTCGCTATGGCGGTGAGGCGGGTTGCCTTCATCGTCATCGACCTCCCCGAGGCGCATGACACCGTCGGATGCAGCCGGCCGGTCCACGTCTATCATACCACGGTGGGCGCGCCGGCGCACCACCGACTTGGTGCAACAGACGCGCGTGGCGAGCGCGGTGTTCGCGGAAAAGACAACTTCTGCGGCCGAGCCCCCGCTCAGACCGCCGCGCCGTTGGCGCGCAGGCGCTCCTGCAGGGCGGGCACATCGATCGCCGCCGCGCCGCGGTCGGCATCGGCCGCCATCGCCGCACCCTCGCCGGCGGCCTCGCCGATCGCCATGCAGGTGCCCATCACGCGCAGCGCCGACATCGCTTGGTGGTCGGCGGAGATGGCGCGGCCCGCAGTCAGCAGGTTGGGGATGTCGGCCGACACCAGGCTCCCCCACGGGATGTCGAACCACAGGCCATCGCGCGGGTAGAGGGCCTTGCGGTCATCGCTGCCGTCGCCGGGTAGCTCCTCGTAGTGCTCCTCGTACATCGGGCACGGCGGGTCATTCGGGCAGCCGGTGTAGCACAGGTGCGTGTTGTGCTTCGTGCGCCCCAGCGGGCAGTGGATGTCGATCCAGTACGGGCAGCGCGCCACGGCGTCGTCGCGACGGCGGGCCTCCACCACGTCGTCGCCGGTCACGATGTCGAGCCCGACCATCTGCCGGCTCTCGCGCAGCCCGATGTGCGGCGGCGTCTGGACGATGTAGGCGCCCTCCATGCCGGGCACGTTCTCGCGCCACCAGTCCATCAGCTCCCAGGTGTCGCCTCGCACCTGTAGCTCGCCGCGCGTCAGGTCCTCGACGTCGGTGGGGTCGCCGGCGAAGCGCGTGGCGTTGGGCATATGATGACCGGTGCGCCTGCCCGCCAGGACGCCGCCCCAACTCGGGTTGTAGGCGGTGATCTCGCCGGAGGTGATGGCCTCGGCCGCGCGCTCGCGGAAGGCCACCAGGGCGTCGCCGGTCGGCAGCCGCTGGGCCTCGACGCCCGCGATGTGGAACATGCTGCCCATCGACTGCACCGCGCCGTCGGCCGCACGGCCGAACACGAAGCCCGCGTCCGCGCGCGCCACCACGTCGGCGTCGCCGGTCGCGTCCACGAACACCTTGGCCAGCACCAGCTCGTCGGCGGCGAGCTTGAAGGCCTCCGGGTCGAACGGGATGCCACCACGCGCGACCGCCTCATCGTAGTCCGGCGCGCCGTCCAGGTCGGCCATGCGACGGCACAGCTCCTCGGCGATGCCGCCGATCATCGGCTCGTCGGTGCCGGATGCCCGGGTGCCGAGGATGACCGCGATCAGGCCGGCGGTCGCCATGCCGCCCAGGTAGCCGTAGCGCTCGACGAGCAGCGTCTTGGCGCCCGCCCGCGCGGCCGCGACGGCCGCCGGGATGCCGCCCGGCCCGCCTCCGGCCACGATCACGTCGTACTCGTCGATCACAGGTATGTCGCGTGCCGGCAGTGTGATGCTTCGCATTCGCCCTTCTCCTCCTGTCAGCAGGGCCTCCTCGGCCCCAGTAACGATGTCGTCGCCGTGCCGTTGCCGTGCCGTTGCTGTCGGCGTTGCTTGTGACTTGCAGCTTGCAGCTTGCGACTGCCGTTCACATCGCCGCACCCGCCGCGCGCAGGCGGCGCTGCAGCTCGCTCACGTTGATCGCGCCGGCGTCGCCGTCGGCCGCCGCGGCCATGGCGGCCGCCTCGCCCGCCGCCTGGCCGGTCGCCATCGACGGCCCCATCACCCGCAGCGAGGCCATCGCCCAGTGGTCGGCCGACACGCAGCGCCCGCAGGCCAGCAGGTTCGCGATGTCCGCCGACACCAGCGCCCCGTAGGGGATATCATACCACGAGCCCTCGGCGATGTGCCCGGTCTCCGGCAGGTCCTCCCGGTGCTCGCGGAACATGTGGCAGTCGGTGTGATCGCAGCTCGCGCGGCATACGAAGCTGCGCCCTCCCACGCGCGCCATCGGGCAGTGGATGTCGAGCCCGAAGGTGCAGCGCGCGATGCCGTCGCCACGCTTGCGGGCGGAGAGCACGTCCTCGCCGGTGACGCACTCGCGGCCGACCATGCGCCGGCTCTCGCGGCGCATCCAGTCGGCGATCTGCCGGGCATCGCGCCGCGCCTGCACCTCGGCGGCGGTCAGGTCCTCGATACTCGTCGGGTCGCCGCCCACGTGGGTGACGTTGAAGGTGCGCCGGCCGCGCGCGGCGTCCGGCCCGATGTGTCCCTCGTGCCAGCGGTAGGCGCGCAGGCCGTCCGCCATCGCGTCACGCATCCGCTCGCGGACCGCTTCCTGCGCGTCCGCATCGGGGAAGCGCGCCTCGTCGATGCCGCCCACCCCGAAGACGTTGCCCATGGCCTGCACGCGCCCATCGGCGCGCCGGCCCAGTTCGAAGCGCGCGCCCGAGCGCGCCACCAGGTCGGCGTCGCCCGTCGCATCGACGAAGGCCGACGCCGCGACCGCGCGCGGGCCGGACTTGCCCTCCAGCACCAGCGCCGCGATGCGCCCGTCCTCCACGGCTACGTCCCCGACGAGCGAGTGCAGGAGCAG
>JALGUI010000371.1 GCA_029820915.1 Candidatus Zipacnadia bacterium
TCATGAGCAAGAAGATCGCGGCCGGCGCCGGCGCCATCGTGCTCGACGTTACCGTCGGCAGCGGCGCCTTCATGCGCGACCTCGACGAGGCGCGGGCGCTGGCGCGGCTGATGGTGGACCTGGGCCGGCGCGCGGGGAGGCGCGTCGGCGCGGTCCTGACGGACATGAGCCGGCCGCTGGGCCGCGCGGTCGGCAACGCCGTCGAGGTTACCGAGGCGGCCGACGTGCTGCGCGGCGGCGGCCCGGCCGACGTGCGCGAGGTGTCGCTGACCATCGCGGCGTGGCTCCTGGTAGCGGCGGGCATCGCCGGCGACTTCGAGCTTGGCCTGACGCAGGCACGGGAGGCCGTGGCCTCGGGCCGCGCGTTCGGCAAGCTCGTCGAGATGATCGAGGCGCAGGGCGGCGATGCGGCGGCGCTCAACGAGCCGCTGCTCGGGCATCGGCCACGGGAGGTCGGCGCGCTGCGGGCTGAGGAGACCGGGGTCGTCACGCGCATCGAGGCGCGCGGCGTCGGCTATGCGGCGTTGGCCGCCGGGGCCGGACGCAGGCGCAAGGGCGACGACGTGGACCCCGCGGCGGGCGTGCGCCTGCTGCGTGGGGAGGGCGACGAGGTGCGGCGCGGTGAGGTGGTGGCGGAGGTCATGGCGAGCTCCGAGGCGCGCCTGGCCGAGGCCCTCGCGGAGCTGGGCCGAGCCATCGTGATCTCGGACCGCGCACCTAAGCCGCGCCCGCTCGTCATCGAGACCATCCCGCCGGAGGGCGGCGCATGATTGGCGGCAAGAGCGTGCTGGAGCTGGCGGTGGTCACGGCCGGAGCGCTCGGCTTCGTGACGCTGCTTGTCGTCGTCCAGGCGAAGAGCCGCGGGCGGACGCGCGCGGAGATACTGCGCGCCTGTGGCCTGGTCTGGGGCGCCGTGGCGCTGACGCTGGGCGTGGCGTGGCTGCTCGACGCCTGGACGGGCGGCGGGCTCTTCGACGTGCAGCTTGGCGGCGGCGCCAGGGTGGTCACGGGCTCGCTCGGCCGCGGCCGGACCGCCGTCGTGGTGGCGCTGCTCGCCGTGCTCATCGGACTCTACGTTGCCGCCATCACGGCGGTGAGGCGCCTGCTGGCGCCCGACCCGGCGCTGACCGTCGGGGCCGGCGATGAGCCGGGGGGCGAGGCCCAGTGATCGCGCTCGCGGCGGTGATGTGGCTCGCGGTGCTCGCGGCGCTGGCCTTCGGCTACTACGTCCGCTGCGTCGAGCCGAAGCGCCTCGAGGTGACCCGCACGGATGTGCACTTCGAGGGCCTGCCCGGGGGTCTCGATGGCCTGACCATCGCGCACCTGTCGGACTTCCACTGCCAGGGCGACCGCGGCATTGAGTGGTCGAGCCGCGAGGCGGTGCGCCTGGCGATGGCCGAGCGGCCCGACCTGATCGTGATCACCGGCGACATGTTCGAGACGTGCGACGTGGCGCGCGCGTGCGGATGGCAGCTCGAGGGGCTGGCGGCGCCGCTGGGCGTGTGGGCGGCGCCGGGCAACCATGACCGCGCGCACGGAGACCCGTTCGCGGGCCTCGAGGCGCCGCCGGAGGACCTGGCGCTGCTGCGCCGCGTCCTCGCGGAGCGCGGCATCAGGCTGCTGGCGAACGAGAGCGCGACGGTCGAGGTCGGCGGCGCCTCGCTGGCCATCGCGGGCGTGGACGAACTCGCCTTCGGTCGCGATGACGCGGGCCGCGCGCTGGCGGGGACCGAGCACGCGGACCTCGGCATCCTGCTGGCGCACACGCCGGACATGCTCGACGACCCGCGCGCGCGCCGGGCCGACCTGATCCTATGCGGGCACACGCACGGCGGGCAGATCCAGCTTCCCGGCATCGGCGCGCCCTGGGCCCCCGTCTGGCGCGATCGCCGGCGGGCCTCGGGGCTGCTGCGCGCGGGCGAGGCGCTGTGCTACGTCAGCCGCGGCGTGGCGTCGGCGACCAGGGCGCGCTTTCACTGCCGGCCCGAAGTCGCCATCCTCACGCTGCGGCGCGGGCCGGAGACGGCCGCCAGGGACGTGCCCGTGCACGAGGCCGAAGGCGTACGCCGCCAGGTTATTGAGGAGGTAGCGTCGTGAGTCTGATGTCCGCCGCATCCGGATTGCTGGAGCGCTTCGGCCTGAGGCGTGGCAGGGCGCCGCTGTCGCGCGAGCAGGCCTTCGAGGCCAGGCCCGTGCGCAACCCCAAGCTCAAGTGGCGCGTCAACGACAGCGATTGCGTCGAGGTCATCGTGCCCCGCCGCAAGGACCTGTTCGGGCGCGCCATGGGCTTCCTGTTCTTCGTGCCCGAGACCCGGCCGGTGATCCTCGACGACGTCGGCACGCGCGTCTGGCACCTGTGCGACGGGGAGCGGACGGTGGGCGAGATCTCGCGCGCCCTCGCCGACGACTACAAGCTCGGCAGGCGCGAGGTCGAGACCTCGCTGACCGAGTACCTGCGCACGCTGGGCAAGCGCGGCATGGTGGGGTTCCTCGTGCCCGCGGAGTTCGTGGAGGAGGCCGACAAGGGCGAGCTCGTGGGCCTGCATGACGTCGGCACGACGCGCGAGGAGCTGGAGGCTGCGCGGCGCGAGGCCGAAGCCGCGGATGAGGACGAGGACGAGGCGGACGCTCCGGAGGAAGACGACGAGGACGCCGTCGAGCCGGACGAGGACGAGTAGCGCCCGCCCGACACCCCGGGTGGGTCGGGCACTCTTGCCCGACAACGCCGTTCCGGGCTGAGGAACAATGCTGCGCAACATCGTCGTGGGCTACCACGGTTCGCGCTCGTCGGAGGTGGCAGCCGAGCAGGCGATCGCGCTTGCCGAGGCCACCGGCGGGCGGCTGTACCTGGCCACCGTCGCCGCCGTGACCGATGACGATCTCGGCGGCGATCCCCTGCCGCGCGAGCCGGACATTGCCGACCTGGCGCTTGGCCCCCCTCCCGAGGACGAGGACTACGAGCGCCCCGCCGAGGAGCCGCCGAGCCTGGAGCAGATCCACCGGCGGTGCCAGGATCTGCACATGGCGTGCGAGGAGGAGCGACTCTTCGGCCGGCACCCGGGCGTGCGGCTGCTGCGTCGAAGCTGGTCGGCGGAGCTGCTGGTGATCGGGCGCGGCGATGAGCGCCGGCCGGGCGCCATCGGCCCCAACGCCACCTTCCTGCTCAGCGAGCTCGTGTCGCCGACGCTGGTGTGCCCGCGGCAGTACGTCGAGGTGCGCTCGCTGCTGATCCCCTACAAGCTGTCGGTCAGTGGGGGCCGGGCGCTGTCCTTCGCGGCAGGCCTGTGCGAGACGCTGAACGCCGAGCTGCACGTGCTGGTGTGCGAGCCGAGGCGCGCAACCGCGCAGGAGGCCGCTGAGAACGCTGAGAAGCACCTGCGCGCATACCGCGTGGAGAGCACCATCGATACCTCGCCGACGCCGCCGCACGAGGTGGTGCACTCGGCGGCGCTGGAACGCGAGGCGTCGCTCGTGATCGTCCCCGGCGCGCACAAGCGCTAAGCGCTATTACCTCTTCCCCTGGCAGCGTAACGAGACCCTGTGGCGCGCGCTCGAAGTCACCGGCGCGGCGGTCCTCGCCTGTCCGTAGCCCGGCCGCGTATCGGGTTTCGGGGATCGGGGACCGGGGAGCGCGAACGCTAGTGGCGTAGGGGTCGCATGTCGTTCGGAGGGCGGCTCTTCAGAGCCGCCGCCGTTGTCGAGCTATGCATTACCCACAACTCCGTAGCCCTTGCGCGAAGAGAAAGGCGACGGCAACGGCGCGGGGAGGGGTCTTTCTTGAAAGAAAACCCCCCCCCCGGACCCCTCCCGCAAAGAACTCCGCATGGCGTCCTCGGGGAGCGGGAGGCCGAGGACGTGGTGGCGCGCAGGCGCGGAACGGCCAACGGCTCGCGCGGCACCGTAGCGCCGCGGCGTGCCTTCGGCGCACGCCCTGCGCTCACGGTCCCGCGCTCAACCGCCGCACGGCACGAAGGCAGCGACCGGCGACGGGAAGCGGCCGGCCGTTGGCTGGCGCCCGCGGCCGGCTCGCGCGCTACGCCCGCTGCTGCGCAGCGATCTGCGCGGGCATCGCCGGTGGCGGCGCGACCTGCGGCCTCCCTACGGTCGGCCTTCGTCCGCGCCGCAGCGCCGTCGCCGCTCACGTCGGAGACGTGAGCGCCTCCTGCGCCCGCGGGCGCTGGGGGCAGGCGGGCGAGGGCTCCATGGGGTACCGAAGCGCAGGCGGTTGGGCCGGGACGCCTCGGTGAGGAATTGTGGGTAATGGTAAGGTTGTCGAGGACGGCCGGCGCATCTGAGGATGCCCCCTCCAAACAGCACTCTTTCCGGCCCTGCTCCGCACAGCCCGATCTCAGTCCAGCACGCCGCCGGCGATGCCGGCCTTCTCGTGCATCGGGTGCGGGCCGAAGGCCCCCGCGTGCGGATGCCGGCGGTCCAGGATGGCGGTCCAGGATGTCCAGCAGCTTCAGCATGGCCCACTCGCGTCCCATCGCGTCCGGCCCCGCGAGCTCCAGGATCGGCCCGTCCTCGCGCAGGCGGATGGCGGGATGTCCCGCCTCGGCCAGAACGACGCGCGGGCCGTCGGCAGGGGCCTGTGCCGGCTCGGCGACCGGCAGCCGCGGGCCGGGCTCGACGTCCGAGAGGCCGGACACCCCGCCGGCGGGCTGCTCCTGCCTCCGCTGCCAGTAGTCGAAGTAGATGCTCAGGTGCTCGGCCACGTAGCGGTCGCGGTCATCCGGGCTCTCCGGCAGGACCACCGTCGCGGTCGGCTCGCCATCGGCGACGAACGGGAACTGGGCGATCTGCTCCCGCGTCGGCTCCACGACGACCGCGGGCCGCCACGTAAGCTGCAGCGAGCACTCGGCCGGGACCTCCCCCTCGTAGCGCACAGCGCCGTCGAGCGCCTCGAAGGCGCGCTCCTCGCCGTCGATCAGCAGCCGCAGCGGCGTCGCGCCCCGCGGGACACGGACGAGGATTACGCCCGTGAAGGCCTCCGCCGCGACCCAGTCGGCCTCGAGCGACCCCTCGGTCAGACCGTCGAGCCGCATCGCCGCCCCGCCCTCGGCGCGGAAGCCGGTCGCGCCCTCGGCGGGGAGGACCTGCACCGCCGCGCGCAGGATGGTGTACCCATGCGGCTGTAGGTCGGCCAGCGGGAGCTCGACAGTTCCGTGCTCGTCCGGCCTGATCGGCCGCCGGCCGCCATCGTAGTCACAGAAGAGCAGGTGTCCCTCGGCCGAGCCGCCCGAGCGCAGGACGATGCTCGGCCCGATCGTCTCCCGCGTCGGGTTGCCGACCACCAGGAAGGTGTGTACGCCCGAACCGTAGCGCGACAGCCATAGGCGCTCATCGGCCTCGAACCCGGGGTCGGCCTGCCAGCCCTCGCGCAGCAGCGCGCGCAGCACCGGCATCAGCGCGACCATGTCCGGGACGCCCCACACCTGCATGTTCATGGGGAAGGCGCCCCAGCGCAGGCTGGACAGGCGGATGTGCGCGTAGATACCGCGCAGGCCCTCGCGGATCTCCTCCGGCGTCATGTCCTCCCAGTCGAGGATCTGCTCGGCCTTATGGCCCAGCAGCAGGCGCATGGGCTCGATGGCCTCGATGTTCGCCCACGGCGGGTACTCGTGCATGGCCACGTCCGCGCGCGTGGCGGTCAGGTAACTGGTGGGCTTGTTGAAGACCGTGGCCATCGTGTAGCCGCGCACGGTCTGCTCGTGGATGTGATCCCCCAGCCGCGCCAGCGCCACCTGCGTCGAGCAGTAGATGCGGCCCTCGTCATCCCACGCGCGCGCCGGCTCGCCGTCGACTCCGGCGCCGTACTGCAGGTCGCCGCCGTAGGCCTCATCGAAGCCGATGGCGGAGGGCCCGAAGTCGGCCGCTACGAGTTGCCCCACGGATACGTCATGCGATTTTCCGAGTCGGGCTTGATCCAGCCGACCTTGATCTTCGTCGGCTCGCCATCGGCCCCGATGATGGCGCCGTCCGCGAACTGCTCGAGGATGCTCAGGTCGGCGGCGTGGGGGAGGAGGTAGTAGGCGATGTTGGTGCGCCACCAGCCGTCGTGGAAGCGCTCGCGCAGGTCGCGGCGGTAGTCCTCAAGGCTGCCGGTCACGGTGTTGCGGTGGCGGTCCACGTCGCCCGCGTAGCCCTTCTCCGGGTCGTAGAAACGCTCGTCGGCGTACCAGTCGCCGGGGGTCTGGGCGGGGCAGTAGGCCCACTCCCAGCCCATGCCGAAGCGCCGCGCCTCCTCCCACTGCAGCTCGCGGGTGAGCGCGCGCGAGAAGAGATACCCGCCGCCGCCGATCAGCGACGGCCGCGTGCCCGGCGTGACCGTGAACATGTCCGGGAAGATCTCGTACCAGCGCTGAACGGCGCCGCGCTCGCGGAAGTGACCGTCGAAGGCGTACTGCACCAGCGGCAGCGTCACGGTCTGGCCGGGATCGACCACGATGCGGGTGCGGAAGCTGAGCTGCAGGCCACCCTCGCCCGCCTCGGCGCCCGTCGCGAAGACGGAGAGGAGGCAATGCGGATCGAGCGCCAGCGCAACTCCGCGCAGGTCGGACGCGAACATGTCCGGGTCCATGCCCCACGCGGCACTGATGGGCGCGCGCAGCGCGAGCGCGAAGCGCGGGAACTCCGCCGCCGCCGGCTCGCGCACTTCGTGGCCGTCCCACCAGCCTGCGCCTCGTAGCGGAGCCGGGACCGAGCAACTCACATCGAGGAGGCGCTGCTGCTCGCCCTCATTGCGGAAGGCCAGGATGACGTCGCGGGCGATGGCTTCCTCGTGGGCGCCGGCGCGGATGGTGAGCGCAAGCTCCCCATCGACTTCGCGGCGGACCCATACGTCGCCATCGCGTGTGGGCTCGCCGAGGGGTACCCCCTCGAGACCAGGGCCCTCGCGGACGATCACTGCGACCGCTTCAATCGACCCCCATGTGAGCTGTGCCTCGACCCAGTCGATGCGGTCGGCGAGGTCGTAGGGATCATCCTGCTCCTGTCCCCGCGCGAAGCCCCCGAACAGAAGCGCTGCCGCGATGCACAGGCTCACTGCTCCTCGGGATACCACGCCGCCACCTCCGTCCCGTCCGCCTGCGTGGCGACGATGCGGTAGCGCGTGTCGGTCGGCAGGTCCGCGATCTCGTGCGTCAGCGCTTCCGCGCCGCCCAGGTCGGCGCTGTCCCAGAGCTGTTCGCCGACATCATCGAGGACACGGACGCGCGCGATCGGCCCGCCCGTCACCTGCAGCTTCAGCGTGGTCCGCGCCAGGCCCATGAAGGCGCCGTCGATGTCCATCGAGCTGCGGTCGAAGTAGGCTCCCAGGTGCATGTTCACCTGCGTCTGCCCGGGCCAGGTGGCGAACTCGCGGCCCACCCAG
>JALGUI010000372.1 GCA_029820915.1 Candidatus Zipacnadia bacterium
CGCTCACGGTGCCGCGCTCAACCGCCGCACGGCACGAGGGCAGCGACCCGCGACGGGAGGCGGCCAGCCGTTGGCTGGCACCCGCGGCCGGCTCGCGCGCTCCGTCCCGTCCTTCGGACGGACCTGCGCGCGCATCGCCGGTGGCGGCGCGACCTGCGGCCTCCCTGCGGTCGGCCTTCGTCCGCGCCGCAGCGCCGTCGGCGCTCACGTCGGGGACGTGAGCGGCTCCTGCGCCCGCGGGCGCTGGGGGCAGGCGGGGGAGGGCTACGTTCTATCCTGCGCAGCTTGGGCTTTCAGCCCGGCTGCACCCGATCGGGGCGACGGCACCGGCGACGATGGCGCCCCTGCGGGGCGCGTCCAGGTGAGGCCGCTCTGCGGCCTCTGGGGAGTTTGCTCCGCAAACTCCAGAGCGCTCGCGAAGCGAGCGCAGGGCGCTTGGACTCGAAGGGATGGCGGCGGCAGGCGAGCGCACACTCGTGCAGCGAATGGAGGCTGAATGAGATGGCGATGAGGGCGAAGGTGGCGGTCCTGATGGCGATGCTGGTGCTCGGTGCGATGGGCTGCGCGGAGACCGAGGTGACGCGCGATCAACTGGGCCGGGACGTCAAGTTCACGATCGTGGTGGACAAGGTCATGCAGCCGGAGAGGGACTGGGTCACCGAGGAGTGGATGGTGCAGGAGGCCGCCGAGGCGGGCTTCAACGTCTACTCGCCGCGGCACGGCTATGAGAACCTGGATGCCGTGCGCCAGGTGACCGAGTGGTGCGAGAAGTACGGGATCTACCACATGGTGTGGATGCGCGGGACGCTGAATGTGCCCGGCGCCGACGAGGCAGCGGGCAGGATGCTGGTGTGGCGCAACGGCGGCGAGCAGCCGCTGTGGAGCCCGTGCTCGGACGAGTTCTGGCAGTGGACCGCCCACTACATCAGTCAGTACGCGCTGATCAGCGCCGGCAACCCGCACCTGATCGGCGTCTTCCTCGATTACGAGAACTACGCCCAGGGCCCCCGCATGTCCGGGATGCTCTATGACCTGTCCTACGACCAGTTCAGCCTCGACATGTTCGCCGCGGACGAGCAGGTCGAGGTCCCGGAGCTGGCTCCCGAGGAGCGCTACCCGTGGCTGGTGGACAACGAGCTGCACGACGCCTTCGAGGCGTGGCAGATCGCGCACTGGCGCGAGCGCTGCCGGGAGCTGCGCACTACCGTGGATGCCATCGACCCGGACTTCCAGTTCTGCATGTACGCCGCGCCGGGCAGCCGGTTCATGCTGGAGGGGGCCTTCCCGGAATGGACGACCGAGCGGGCGCCGCTGATCTTCGCCGACGCCTGTACCTACGGGCGGCCCACGAGCTTCCTGCCTGAGTCCGGGGCGCTGGCGCAGGGGCGTCGGATGCTGACCGAGCGCATGGCGTCCGTGGCCGAGATGGGCCTGCCCTTCATCTACACCGGCGGCATCGACCCGGCGGTCAAGGGCGCCGACCCGGAGTACTCGGGCAAGAACGCGGTGATGATCAGCGACGTGACCGACGGCTACTGGATCTTCTACGAGGGCCCGAAGTACGCCGAGGATCACCCGGAGTACTTCAAGTGGTTCGCGTGGGCGAACGAGGCGATCGCGGCGGGCGCCTTCGAGCGCCAGCACGACCCGCGCGAGACGCCCGACCCCTCCGCGTTCGCCGCGATCGGCACCGGCGATGCGGGGGTCGTGGGGGCGCCGGTGACAGGCGAGACCGTCGAGTTCCCGCCCGTGAACCTGCGCAGCCGCAACCTGCTGCTGGTCAATGCCGCCGCCGGGCAGCCGGTCGAGCTGACCGTGCAAGCCTACAAGATCGGCGATAGCGAGACCGACCTGCAGTGGGAGGCCCACGATCTGACCTGGGCGGAGCTGGCGACCGGAACCGTGCCCTTCGGCGAGGAGGGCACCTTTGGCTTCACGCCCGAGGAGGACGGCGTCTACGCCTTCGTGATCCACGCGGGTGGCTCGTCCTACTCGATCCTGAGCGCGAACGTGCCGGTGGGCATCTTCGCCGCTCAGACCGGCATCATCGGCGCCGCGGAGCGGCTGTACTTCCACGTCCCGGAGGGCACGGAGACCTTCACCGTCAGCGCGCGCAGCTTCGGCGCCGAGACGGTGCGCATCAACGTCTACGGCCCCGACGGCGAGATGGCGGCCACGGCCCAGACGACGCCCACCGAGGAGCGGCTGGCGGTTGAGGTCGAGGCCGGCGACGGTACCGAGCAGACGTGGGCGGTGGAGGTCGCCAAGGCGGACGAGGGCGTGCTCGAGGACGTGCGCCTGTCGCTGGGCCCGGGCCTGCCGCCGACGTTCTCGCTGGTGCCCGAGCACGTGTTCACGGCGCAGTAGGCGGGCGGACATGGATCGGGCACACGACCTTGCCGACACCCGGTGGCCGGAGGCGGATGCGTCCGGCGAGTTCGGCGGCCGGGTGCTGCGGCTGCTCGCCATTCAGGTTGACCGGAATCTCGACGACTTGGGCGAGCGCGGCAGTGGGGCGCTGATGGCGACCATCACGCCACCCGAGCCGCGCTACTCACACTACTTCCTGGGTAGCAACGCGCTCGCGCTGGCGGTGCTGGCCACCGCGGGACCGGGCGAGGCCTGGCCCGGCGTCACCTCGGAGGAGCTGCTCGACACCTCCGTCGCCTGCCTGCGCACGCTCGTGGCCACGCACCCTCTCGGTGGAGGAACGGAGGAGTGGTCGGCCTTCTCCGCCGGCCGCTTCATGTACCATCTTGCCACCTCCGCGCTGCTGCTCGGCGACGCGCTCCCTGCGCGCAGCCGCGACCTGGCCGGGCGCATCCTGGCCGCTGAGGCGGATCGCTTCCTCGGAGGGCCCGCTCCCGCGCAACTGCGCGATGACACCCAGGCCGAGTCCAACGCATGGCACGGCGGGGGCCTCGCGGCCGTGGCCTGCGCGTTGCCCCGCCATCCGCGCCGCGCCGACTGGGAGGAGAAGGCGCTGGAATACATGATCAGCGCCTATGCCACCGAGGGGGACGTGGCCGGCGACCGCGTGGTGGATGGCAGGCCGCTGCGCGAGTGGCTGACCGGGCCCAATGCTCTGGACGATCACACGGTCGAGAACCACGGCTTCGTGCACGCCGACTACATGGCCGCGGTGTCCGAGATGGTGCGGGCCGCCATCCCGTACGCGCTGGTGGGCCGCGCAATCCCCGACGCCGTGACCTTCAACGCCGGCGAGGTGTTCGACCGCCTGGTCGCGCTGAGCCTGCCCGATACCACGCACCTCTACGTCCAGGGCACCGACTACACCGCGCGGCGCATTGACTCGCTGTGGCAGGCGTGCATCGTCGCGCTCGTGCAGCCGACGCCGCTGCGCACCGCCGTCCTTATGCGGTCGCTGGAGCGCATGGAGCGCATGGCCGAACAGTGGCCGGCACTGCCCATGACCGGCTGGCTCGGCCTCCCGCACGACCTCGGCGCGACCTGGGGGCTGAGCCAGAACTACCTCGC
>JALGUI010000373.1 GCA_029820915.1 Candidatus Zipacnadia bacterium
CGCCGGGTGGCTGCTGATTCCGGCGCGCCTGGGGCGGCGCGAGCCCGATGCCGGTGGCCCCACGCTCGGCGAGGCGCCCGCGGCGCTGCTCGAGGCGCCCGTGGCGCTGGCGGCTCACATCGACGGGCCGGCGCTCCCGTTGTCGGAGCTGCTCACGCTCGAGCCGGGGGACCTGGTGCTGCTGGGACGCAAGAGTTCTGTCGAGGTCACGCTGGGCGTGGCCGACACCACGCTGGCCGCCGGCCGGCCCGGGGCCCAAGGCGACCGGATGGCGGTCAGGATCACGCGCACGTGGCAGACGCCGCAGCCCACGAGTGAAATCACCGAACCAGGGGGCGAGACGCCAGATGGCGGATGAACGGGATGACCTGGCGCGCATCGAGAGCGGGCCGCTGGCGGCGCTCAGCCAGCTCACGCTATCGGTGCAGGTGCGCATCGGATCGGCCACGCTGACCATCGGCGAGCTGCTGCGACTGCGAGCCGGCGCCGTGGTGACGCTGGACCGCGGCCTCGACGAGCCCGTCGAGCTGCTGGTCGGCGACAGGATGGTCGCGCGCGGCGAGCTGGTCGCGATCGACGACGAGATGGGCGTGCGCATCACGCACATCGTCGGCGCGCCGGAGGGCGAGCAATGACGTGGCCGCGGGCCGCCGCCTGCGCCATCACGCTGCTCGGCTGCGCCGCGGCGCACGCGCAGCAACCCCAGGGCGCGGCGGGCATGGCCGGCCGCAGCGCCGGGCTGCTGCTGGTGCAGGCGCTGCTGAGCCTCGCCGTGGTGGTCGGCGTCATCTACCTCGCGTACTTCGGACTGCGGCGCATCAGCGCGAGGTCGCTCGGGATCTCCGGGCGGCTCGGCGCCGGCGCGGAGGGTCCGCTGCGCGTGATCCAGGCGCGTCACCTCGGCGGCGACCGCTGGCTCTACCTGATCGAGATCGGGCGGCGCAGGCTGGTGGTCGGCGGCGCCACCGGCCAGGTCACGCCGATCGCGGATCTGGGCGACACGCAGGATGAGGCGGCAGACGATGACCCGCGCTAATGGCCGCCAGAGAAAGAGAGCGCGCGATCGGCGCCGTGCCGGTGGTGGTTGCCATCCGTGGCACGGGCGTCTCGCCCGTGCGTCGTCCGTCCCGTCGCCACGCCGCGGTCGTCGGTACGACCGACGGGCGGGGGCGCCCGTCGCACGGAACGGCGATACTGCACAGCGCCTCGCCCGTGCGTCGTCCGTCCCGTCGCTGCGCCGCGGTCGTCGGTACGACCGACGGGCGGGGGCGCCCGTCGCACGGAACGGCGATACCGCACAGCGCCTCGCCCGTGCGTCGTCCGTCCCGTCGCTGCGCCACGGTCGTCGGTACGACCGACGGGCGGGGGCGCCCGTCGCACGGAACGGCGATACTGCACAGCGGCCCGGCCCCGCGTTCGCCGGACCATCGCTCGCGTGTGGCCGCCGGACCATGCGTGTCGCCGCGCTTGCGGCGGCGCTGCTGCTGCCCGCGGCGGCGCTGGCCCAGGACGCCGCCGTGCCCGGGACCGCCGGCGGTCTCCTGGACATCGGCGCCGAGGGCGAGTCGAGCTACATCAAGCTGATCCTCCTCTTCGCCTCGGTGTCGCTGGCGCCCGCGCTGGTGGCCGTGGTCACCTCGTTCGCGCGCATCGTCGTCGTGCTGTTCTTCCTGCGCGCGGGCCTGGGCGCGCAGGAGATCCCCCCCACCTACATCATCATCGGCCTCGCGATCCTGCTGACCGTCGTGACCATGCTGCCCACCCTCGGGCCGATCTACGACCGCTCGCTGGGCCCGCTGCTGCGCGACGAGATCGACCTGGCGGGAGCCGCGGGCGAGGCGACCGGCCCGCTGCGCGAGTTCATGGCGCGCCAGGTGCGGCCCAAGGACCTGGAGCTGATGCTGTCGCTCGCCGACCGGCCTGAGTCCGCCGGCGGCTCCCCGCCCGAGCAGTACGCCGAGGCGCCGATGAGCGTGCTGGCGAGCGCCTTCGCCATCAGCGAGATGCGCATGGCCTTCCTCATCGGCTTCATCGTCTACCTGCCCTTCGTCATCATCGACCTGGTGGTGGCGAGCACGCTCGCCTCGGTGGGCATGCTGTCGCTGCCCGCGCCCCTGTTGTCGCTGCCCTTCAAGATCCTGCTGTTCGTGCTCGTGGACGGCTGGTCGCTGCTGACCGAGGCGCTGGTATCGACCTTCCACTGAGCGGCCGGGAGGTGACCGACGACGGACGCGGTGCTTGTCGAGCTGGCGCAACGGGCGCTGATCATCGCCCTCTACGTGGCGCTGCCGATGCTCGCCGCCGCGGTGGCGGCCGGTCTGCTGGTGTCGGCCGCCCAGGCGGCCCTCCGGCAGAGCGACCCCACGTTGACGGTGGTGCCACGGCTGCTGGCCGCGGGCGGCGCGCTGCTGATCTTCGGCGGCTGGATGGTCGCGGTCCTCGGCGGGTTCTGGGTCGAGCTGTGGGGCTCTCTGGCGCAGATGATCCGCTGACCCCGGAGAGGGAACGAGGCTCAAGATGGCCGGGTTGACGCCGATATGGCAGCGCGCGCGCGGGGTGGCCGAGGATGGCTGACTGGGCGCCGCACGCGGCGGTCGTGGGCCTGGTCTTCGCCAGGTGCGGCGCCATGCTGGCGATCGCTCCGCCGCTTAACCTGCGTCAGTTCCCCGTCACCCTGCGCGTGGGACTGGCGGCGGTGCCGGCCGTGGCGCTGGCGCCCACCGCGACCGTGGCCGCGGGCGTCGGCACCGTGAGCATCGGTGGCTACGCGGCGCTGCTGGTGCGTGAGGCGTCCGTGGGACTGCTGACCGGCTTCGCCGCGGCACTCGTCTTCTACGCTTTCATGGTCGCGGGGCAGCTCCTGGACACCTGGCTAGGCGCCGGGGACGCGGCCTCGCGCGCGGCGGGGCGTGGACCGTTCGCCGGGCTGACGTACGTGCTCGCGGCGGCCGTCTTCGTGGCCATCGACGGACACCACTGGGTGCTCGCCGCCCTCGCGGACGGCCTGCGCGCGCTGCCCGTGGGCGGAGGCGTGGCGCTCGGGGGCCTGGCGGCCGTCGTGGGTCCGGCGCGCGCCATGCTGTGGGCGGGCGTGGCCATCGCGGCGCCTGCGCTGGCCGCGATCTACGCGGCCGAGGTCGCGCTGGCGGCCTTCGACCGCCTGGCGCCGGGTCTGGGGCTCGCGGAGGTCGCAACGCCGGTGCGCTGGACGACCGCGCTGCTGGGCTTCGCGGTCACCGTCCCGCTCTTCGGGGCGCTGGTGACCGAGCATGGGACGCGCGCGATCGAAGCGCTGTCGGGCGTCATCGCGCTGCTGGGCGGACGATGAGGTGACGCGCATTGTCGGATGAGATCAGGAGCTACGCGCCGACCGAGCGCAGGCTGGCGCGGCTGTGGGCCGCCGGCGTGACGCCGGCGAGCCCGGCGCTGGTGGCGGTCGCGGCCATCGCCGCGGCGTGGGCCGTCGGCGCGGCGCTGTGGCCCGCGCCGCTG
>JALGUI010000374.1 GCA_029820915.1 Candidatus Zipacnadia bacterium
GGGCCAGGGCGGCAGCGAGGTCGAGTTCATCATCAACGGCAAGGAGGCGCCGCGCATCATGCCCAACGGCATGATCGCCAGCACGGGCGGGGGCGCGGTCGAGGGCGGCCAGCGCCAGGTGGTGAGGACCGCCTCGACGCAGGGCCGCTTCCGTCGCAAGCAGGCGGCGGTCATCCGGCTCAAGAAGGGCGCGAACACCGTCAAGGTGATGGTGCCAACCATCCGCCGCCAGCAGGCCATGGACCTGCGCGGGATTGAGCTGGCGCCGGTAACGTAAGCAGCGCACAGAGTGCAGAATGGGGACGGTTGCCATGAAGCGCACAGTTGCCGGTTGTGTCCTGGCGCTGACAGTGGTCGCATGCGCGGGGGCGCAGGAGCTGACGGC
Source organism: Candidatus Zipacnadia bacterium (assembly GCA_029820915.1). Lineage (GTDB taxonomy): Bacteria > Armatimonadota > Zipacnadia > Zipacnadales > UBA5352 > JALGVA01. The sequence continues at coordinate 386 of JALGUI010000374.1, forward strand.
GCTGCCGCCGCAGGTTGTGTCGGTCACCCCCGAGCCGTTCGCTGCGAACGTCGATCCGTGGCTGGAGGAGGTGACGGTGACCTTTGATCGTCCCATGAACCCGGATGGCTTCGGGTTCGGCGGGGTGCGCTGGACCGGCGTGTTCCCGGGCATTCGGGACGCAGTACCGGCCTGGCGTGACGGCAACACCACGTGCGTGCTGCCGGCCTCGCTGGAGGAGGACTGCACCTACGCCATCTCGGTGAATGACACCCAGAACCGCGGCTTCGTGGACGCCAACGGCGTGCCGGCGTGCGGCTTCGCGTGGGTCTTCGCTACCGGTGAGCGGACGCCCGAGCAGCTCCCACCGCACGTTGTGAGTTCGGTGCCGGAGCAGGGCGCCACCGACGTGGACCCGCGCCTGCGCGAGATCACGGTCACCTTCGACCGGCCGATCGCGCCCGGCGACCACTCGTGGGTGATCTTCCGGGGCAGCGGGCTGTATCCGGGGTATCGCGGCGGCGAGGCCACGTTGAGCGAGGACCGGATGAGCGCGAGGCTGGAGGTGCGCCTGAGCCCGGGCACGGTCTATGCGCTGGGCGTCAACGACCTGCGCTACAACGGCTACAAGGACATCTACGGGCGCCCGCTGCTGCCCTTCGGGCTATGCTTCCGCACCGCCGATTGACAGCGCTCAGGGATCGACCGATACGCCGCCACGACGCTCCGGCATGACCCCGGTGTCGACCGCGGGATGTTGCTACTGCGCGAGCCAATCCGTCCACGTCCAGTGGGGACTTGCGCCGCGGTTCTGGACGAATATGGCGTACCAGAGATCCAGAGTGACCAGCATGAGAAGCAACGTCCCGTGATCGCAGATGCGGTTGCAGTGTTCGTGCAGCAGCCTGTCCACGGCCATCGGTTCGAGCAGCTCCACCTGGCTGAGCAGGGCCGGCAGCAACTGATGAGCTCGGAGTCCGTCAATGCGCTCCCGCAGCCACGCGTCGATCGGGGCCCGGAACCCGGCCTTCGGTCTGTGGAGGACTTCGGCGGGAACAATACCTTCGGCCGCGATGTAGAGCAGGTGCTTCTTGGCCGCCCGGTTGGTCAGCCGCTGCAGGCGTGTTCCGTGAGCCTTCAGGCCTTCGGGCACGCGGTGCAGCAGCTCGCACAGTTCCAGGTCCAGGAACGGCTCCCGCACGGTGAGGCCATGGTAGGCGGCCATGTGCCCGACCTTGGCGAAGACCCCAAACGAGCCATCGATGGTCGTGTCCAGCGCCAGCAGGCGGTCGAAGTCCGACGACTCCGGCGCCGGTGCGTTTGCGATCAGCGGATCGGCGGAGGCCATGTCGGGCAGCTCGGAACACGCCTGCGCGGACAGTAGAGCGCGGAAGCGCGCAGGGATCAGGCTGCGGTACGCGATCTCCCTGTAGATCGAGAGGTACGCCTGCACGGGATCGGCGTGCGCGGCCGCCAGCGCCTTCCAGGCGAACCGACCGAACTCCCGCCGCCGCATGCGTCGCCATATAGCGTGCCGCAGGCCCGCATGGGTCTGCCGGAGCACACTGTCGGCGAGGCAGCCGGCGCCCGGCAGGTGCCGCAGTGCCGCCCGCGCGGTTACCAGCGGGTAATGCCGGCCCAGGAGATGGTCGGGGCCGTCGCCACCGATCACCGCATCGACGCTCTCACGAGCGAACCGGGCCAGGTGGAAGGTCGGGATAAACGAGCTGTCCATGGCCGGCTCCTGCAGGGCGAACACCATGGAGGGAAGCTCGTCCAGTGCGTCAGCCGAGGCCAGGCTGAGTTCGTGGTGATTTGCCCCCAGATGTCGGGCCATCAGCCGCGAGTAGTAGGACTCATCGACTGAGGCGTCGGCGTACACCAGGGAGAATGTGTCCATCTCGCCTCCGGTCAGCTCGCGCGTGACGGCGGCGTTGTAGCTGGAGTCAATCCCACCGCTGACGAACACACCCGGCCTTCCGGTCTGCTGGGACAGGGCGCGTTCCAGACTACGGCGATGCACCACCCGGAAGCGCTCTGCCCAGTCGTCGCTTCGGACCGGATCGAAACGATGCCTGAAGACTCGCGCCGTCCGGACGGAGTCTCCGGGCCCATGAGTGAGCGCGCACCCGGGTGTCAGCTTCATGACACCGCGGAAGAGCGTATTGGGCGGGAGGATGTGCCCGAAGTCCAGGTACTGGGCCAGCGCGGTCGTGTCAAGCTCGCCGTCCCACGCGTCGTCCAGCAGCGGCAGGGGGCTGTCGGCAAAGAGAAAGGCCTCGCCGGCCTGCGCGTAGTAGAGGCCGTGGGTGCCCCCGACCCAGTCAAGCAGCAGATGAAGCCGGTCGGCTGCGCCATCCCAGATGCAGGCTGCGAACATGCCGCTCGCCTCGCGGATCAGGCCCGGACCATACCTGGCCCACAGAGAGAGCAGGGCTTGTGCGGACGCCGGCGCGTGCGGGTCGGCGCTGCCGTCGCTGCGGCCCCAGACATCACCCGCAACTGCGGCCATCGTCGTCCCATCGGGCGCAAGCGCCGTGCTGGCGGCGGGCCTGGAGCCGGCCGTCACGGCGGCGACGCCGCACGTGCGTGTGGCCGATCGCATGACGTGCGCCGCCCCCCCGGCATGTTGCTCGCGGAATGCCTCGATCCGGTCCCGCACCAGATCCTCGTCAGCGGAGAGTACGCCGAAGATCGCGGCCGCTCGCCCGCCGGGTTCAGTCGTCATGCGTCATGCCTCCGTATAGGTCACGATCGGCGCATGCTGGCGACCAGTCCGAAGGGGCCGCGCGTCCAAGGGCCACTCGCCATCAGCCAACGCACTTCGGGGCGAATGGTACCAGTTTCTCGAAGCCTCGACAACCGAGCAAGGAGACTGCTCGGCCCTACCGTGCGCACGGCGGAGGGTAACACGGCCCCGACTGCGAACAGTAGGGTCGGCAGCCGAGCAGGTGTGCGGGCCCGTGCCGGGCTGCCTCAGTTTGGTGTGCCGCTCACAGGGATGAGGAGCGACGCTGATGTACCGTCCGCGCGATACGCACATGGGCGACTTCTGGTTCCTGCGGGGACCGGACGCGTTGCACATGTACTACCTCGAATACGCCATCCCCGCGCGCGACGAG